>CAZVVF010000019.1:0-13616 GCA_964630575.1 uncultured Burkholderiales bacterium
TGGAGTGCTCCTGGCCAGCCGGGCCGGAGACGTTGTTACCGTAGAGAAGTTTCGGCCCGCTCGGGTCAACCTACACCGGGACCGCTACGCACTGGCTCAACTTCTGTGGCGCGACGAAGCGCGGGCCATCCTTAAGAAATATGAGTGCGGACGAGGAGTCCTCTCAAAGCCACGCCCCCAGATGTGGCGACGCCTGGCAGACTCCCTTTCCACCCCACAATTGGCCTTCGAACTGCGACTCGCCCTCAAAGCGCGCGGCCGCACCTGGCGTCGCGATCCAAGAGACGGTTGATCATCACACCTCTAGGTTGACAATCTCTTTGTCTTTATGTAAAGATACCTTGCCGAGCGTCTTGCGCCCGATTCCATAAAGGAGGTCTCTATGATCACGCTTTCTAAATTTTACCGACTGCTGTTGCTACCATGCCTGCTAGGGTTATTCGTCACTGGCTGTGGTGACAGCCAGGACACTTTCACCTACACGGGGTCCGCACCGAACAACGAGCTTGTAGGTCCTGTCGTCACCGGACTTGAGTTGTCTCCTGCCACGGCGACCATCGCCAACGGCACCACCCTTGAGTACGTTGCCAAGGTCTTGCTGAGCGACGGAACATCCAGGGTCCAATCGACCGACGTGAGTTTCACCTCATCCTCCCCAACCACAGCCCAACTCAACGCCTCGGGCCTTGCCTCCGGGCTCTCGCCAGGAAGCACAGTTCTGACGGCAACCTTCGGCGAGTTCACAGCGAGCGCCACCCTGCAGGTGACCGATGCCCAACTCACGGGATTGACCGTCAGTCCTAGCGACGCGCTCAGCGCTCCCGGAACCAAACGACAATACAAGGTTGAGGGCTCCTTCAACGACGGTACCACTCAAGATCTTACCAGCCTAGCCAGTTGGACTTCGAGCGATCCCTCGGTGACCATCCCCAATCAAGACATCGGTCCCGACCGAATCGGTCAGGCCCAAATCGATACCGACGCCACGGTGGGTACCGAGTCGACCATAAGCGCCACGATCGGGGCCTTCAGCGCCCAGGCCAACCTTCGTATAGGTCGATTCGCCTACGTCGCCAACTCGGGTGACGGTACCATCTCCACAGCTTCCATAGGCAGCACCGGCGCCCTCACCTTCCAAGCGCAATCCGCCCCGGCCGGTAGCGGTGTGGAGTCCATGGACGTGCATCCTAGCGGTCGCTTCCTCTACGCAGCCGATCTCAGCGCCAGCACCGTCCGAGCCTTCAGGATCAACAATGATGGATCGCTCACTCCCCTCGGCACAGTGCAAAGCGTGGATTCCAATCCCCGCGCCTTGGTGGTAGCCCCAGACGGCCAATCGCTCTACGTCGCAGGTCAGTTGTCCAACAACGTCAACGTCTTTGACATCGGCTCCGACGGCACCCTCACTCCATCGACCCCGATCGTATCGGGTGGAGCCAGCCTGGGCTTGGATGTGGATCCCACCGGTCGATACCTCTACGTCTCAGAGTTCTTTACCAGCCGGGTTCGGTCTTTCGACTTGAGCACCGGCCAGGAGATCGGAAATCCGGTATTGGCCTCGGCCGCCCTAGGAATGGGAGCCAGCTCCGTCTTAGCGGACCCTACTGGGCGCTTCGTCTACGTGACCAACACCACTGACGATACCGTTCATAGCTTCGCCATCGGAGCCGATGGCGCCCTGATCGACCTCGCCAGTCCTGTCGCTACTGGCATCGACCCGTTCGGACTCGCCATGGACTTCCAGGGTGAATTCCTCTACGCCGCCAACGGCAACAGTGACACCATTTCCCGCTTTTTGACAGAAGCCGATGGAACACTCGCTCTGAATGGACAAGAGCCAGCAGGCTCCACTCCCTTCAGCCTGACCATCGACCCGAGTGGACGCTTCCTGTACGTGACAAACTCTGCCGACAATCAGATTCAAGCCTATCAGATAGCGGCCACTGGAGATTTGAGAAACTCCACAATTAGCAATGTGGGCAACCTCCCCCAGGGTGTTGTCACGACCCCCTAAACGCCAACAGGTCTACCCCGGTCTTCGACCTCTCAGGACTCGAGGTCGAAGACCGCCTGAAAGCGCGGCATAGAATCGCGCTCGAGGTAGTAGTAGAGTCGGCTGTGGTCCGGCGAAAGCCTCAGAGACCAAGCGTTGGTAGCAGCCGCTGGGATCATAGCGGCCGTCTCTTCATCGGCCGGAAAAACGAGCTCCACACCCAAGGGAGGGGCTCCGGCGGCCAACCCGCCGTAGTTGGTGACTTCGTCGGGAGTCCCGTCTGGGTGGCGATGGTCATGCTTGAGTAAAACTCCGCTTTCAGAACGCGTCAGCACCCAAGTTCTGGAGGCATCCTCGCCCACCTTGAGGGGAATGCGGATCTCGTTTTCGGAAACCACGTTCACGGTGATCTCCATGGGTTTGTTCATGGAGTGGTCGGCTTGCTTGGGAAAGGTCATCTTACCAGCGTAGACCTGGCCATCGAGAGTTCGAAGCACATCAAAGAGCAGAGGCGATTCTGCCAAAGCTGGCGCAGCCGCGAAAAACAACAACAAGAGATAGATAAAGAGCTTTTTCATAGCTGTTGGCTTCAGGATTTTGGCTCTGCCAACCTTCGTCGCTCTCAATGCACCACCAGAGTGGAGCAGGCCAATCCCTTTGTCGATGTTCGGAATGGTCGCAGAGTGCGGGTCGCATCCCCAACCCAGAACTAAGGCTTCAACCCTACTGACCAAGCTCTCGCCAAAAATCGTCTCTTTACGATTTTGACGGTCCTAGTTAGATTTCCAGAAAAACCAGAACAAATCTGTCTACATATCGCGAAAGATAGTCTTGTATGATCTGAATCATATCCAGTTTCGAGATATCCTCATATCGTAAAAATACGATTTAGCGACCGGGTCAAAATTACCGATTCGCGGCCCGACGAAGAGGAGAAGAGTTCGACTTTCGATGTTTAAAATCTTCACGCTGTTAGCCGATTGGGTCGTGTTCGACCTACTATCGATCCCAGCTGAGAGCAAGCTCGGTGATGCTCTTCACTTCTTCGTTGAAGACACTACCAAGATCTTTGCTCTGTTGTTTGTGATGATCTATTTCATCGCCATTCTGCGAGCCTCCCTAAAGGTTGAGGTCGTGAGGGACTACTTGGCCACAAAGCCGCGTTTTGTGGGCTACTTTTTGGGGGCTTTTTTCGGCGCGATCACCCCCTTTTGCTCTTGCTCGAGCATCCCCATCTTTTTGGGTTTCACGTCGGCGGCGATTCCGCTCGGCATCACTATGACGTTCCTGATCACCTCGCCGCTCATCAACGAGGTCGCTGTTCTCTTGCTGCTGAGTATTTTGGGCTGGAAGTTGACCTTGCTATACGTTTTGGTCGGTTTAGGGATCGGAATTGTGGGCGGAATGTTTCTCGACCTGATCGGAGCAGAACGATGGTTGAAGCCCTTCGTTGCTAAAGCCTATAGAGAGGCTAAAACGTCGAAGACCACCGCCACCGCAACCGAAAGCAAGAAACTATCCTTGAGTGAACGCCACGAATTTGCCAAGACGGAAACGAGAGAGATCTTTGGAAAGGTCTGGATTTGGGTTTTCGTTGGCGTAGGGCTCGGAGCAGCGCTTCACGGGTTCGTTCCTGATGGTTGGCTGGAATCTCACCTAGGAGACGGCCAGTGGTGGTCTGTACCAGTTGCCGTGGCTCTAGGCATCCCTCTCTACTCAAACGCCACAGGAGTCATCCCGGTCATGGAGAGCCTGCTGGGCAAGGGACTCCCGCTGGGAACGACCTTGGCCTTCTGCATGAGCACCGTCGCGGCCAGTTTCCCCGAGTTCATTCTTCTCAAACAAGTCATGGAGTGGCGTCTGTTGGCGATTCTGTTCGTCCAACTGCTCGTTTCATTCACCCTGGCGGGCTGGGCCTTAAACCTGGTCGATTATCTATTCTAACAAGGAGACAACGATGAAACAGATACGAATACTGGGGCCTGGATGCTCCAAATGCAAAAAGCTGACTGAGAACACTCAAGCTGCGGTTGCAGCTCTAGGTATCGAAGCTGCCATTGAAAAGGTCGATGACCTCGCCGAGATGATGAAGCTCGGTGTCATGAGTACACCTGCACTGGCGGTTGATGGTGAGTTGAAGAGCAGTGGAAAACTCTTAGGCGTAGACGAGATCAAAGCTCTGCTTCAGCCGTAGAGAATGTGTGCTCATGAAATACAACAACAAAGTCTTAGTGCTACTGGCCCTGACTCTATCGATTGGAACTGTCCTTGTCCTAAAGCGAGCCGAGCCACCTTCGGAGCGCTCTGTGAGCGTGAGCCAAAAGAGCATCAAGAGTCCTCGAGCTTTGCCGCAACTCATCGACCTGGGCGCCAACAAGTGCATTCCGTGCAAGGCCATGGTGCCTATTCTCGATGAACTCAAACAGAGCCATTCGGACCAATTTCAGGTGACGTTCATCGATGTATGGAAAGACAAGGACAGCGGCCAGCGCTACAAGGTTCGAATAATTCCAACCCAGATCTTCTTTTCCGCAGACGGTGAGGAACTCTTTCGCCACGAAGGCTTCCTCTCAAGAGAAGAGATTCTGGACACCTGGAAGCAACTGGGGGTGACACTTCAGGAGCCCACACTCGAATGATGGCAGCGGTTCAGAGTCTCTTTTCGGCCCTCTCGAGCGCCCTGCAATCAAGCCCAACCATCGCCATTGCGGCAGCTGTGGCCTGGGGGGTGTTCAGCATTCTCCTGAGCCCCTGTCACCTAGCCAGTATCCCGCTGATCGTAGGATTCCTCAACGGTCAAGGCCGGCTCTCCAAAGCTCGTACCGTTGTGATCTCCTTGGCTTTCGCATCGGGCATTCTTGTAACAGTCGCCCTTGTAGGTATGGTAACGGCCGCGGCGGGCCGGATGCTGGGGGATGTTGGACGCTACGGAAACTACCTTGTCTCCCTGCTCTTTTTCGCCATGGGACTTCACTTGTTGGAAGTCGTTTCACTACCCTGGATGACTCCCTCGCAGGTGAGCACAAGGGGTCGAGGTCCGTGGTCTGGCTTTTTGGTAGGGCTTATTTTTGGCATAGCTTTAGGCCCTTGCACCTTTGCCTACCTAGCTCCCATGATCGCTGTCACCTTTAAGGTGGCCACCACCAACTGGAGCTACGGTGTGCTCTTGCTCTTGGCCTTCGGGATAGGTCACTGTGGCGTTATCGCCGTCGCTGGAAGCAGCACACAATCCGTCCAACGCTATCTCGACTGGAACAAGACCTCCCACGGCACATCGCGACTCGGTAAGGTCTGTGGGGTCCTGGTGGTCATCGGCGGACTCTACTTGCTATACAGCGCCCCCTGACGTTGGGCTCTGGCACAGCCGATCTGTCCGACTCTAAGACTAGAGCGAAGGCATGGGGATAACACGGTTGAGAATGCGCCTCGGTGTGGCTCTACTCGAGTTCCGAGCCTCAAAGAAGACGTTGTTTTGCAGCCCAACAATTCCGGTGTTGCGCGCTATCACCTTCGAGAGCCGCGTCGCTCCTAGTTCGCTCACCTCTTCGGCCAAGTCTGGATCATTGAGAAAGTAGAAACGGTCACCGTCTCTCAGTTTCTGAAACTGGCTTGAGAGGATCCTGTGGAGAGTGGGTCCGACAACCGCACCTGGCACAGGGTCCTCGCTCAAAAGGCCAACCCAAGGGTCGATCTCATTGACACTCTCATAGACAAAGGTGAGGGCTCGTTGGAGTTGAGTGTCTGCTGTGATCTCAGAGACGTTCGTCAGCAGGGGCAAGCCGTATTCCCTGCGGATTGTGTTGTAGTCAGGTAGGCCCTGGTCTCGCCCCCTTTGGATATGGAGTGATGCCAAGTCCAGACCGCCAGGTCCAGGCGGCCCAAAGGTTAGCTCCCTGAGATCGTCAATGATGCGGGGGTCTGTGCGCTGTGCCGGTTCACTAGCGGCTCCTCGCAGCAGTGGCTCAACACCACTCTCGCTTACAGCAGCGGGATTGAAGAAAGCGTCTGCCACATTGAGGTTGCCCTCCGCGCTCTCCCTACCATCCTCATCGATACGCGCGATCGTTTTCCCGGTCTGGGTGGAAGCCAAGCGGTGGGCTGCCGTTGCGAACAGAATTCCTACCCTGGGGTCGACGTCCGCGAGGTACCCCGCATAGCCAGGCACCGCACCCGGACCCAAGAGCGCTGGGAGATACTCGTTGTAGGTGATACTTTGAATGAGAGCTCCCACGCGTTTTCGCGCTCCTTGGTAGAGCTCTTCGTCTGTGAGTTCGGGAAACTCTGATTGAAGCTTGGTCGCAAGACGGTTGTGCTCGCGCAAGAATACGGTGTGCAGGCTGGTGAGCAGGACGTTTTCATTGGCCCGAATATCTCCACACACAAACAGGTCGGCGCCTGTCCCACCAGCATTCTCTAGCCCCTCAGTGTTGAACGGGGGAAGGTCCCCCGTGCTCGTAGCGAGCTTCCCACCGGCTAGAGTTCGTAGAGCCAGAGCTCTCTGATCATCAAAACCGTAGACCATCGAAGCATCGATAAAAGAGGTGAGAGAGTTCATCGGCGCTCCGCGGCTTTGATCGGACACGGTCGCGTCGCCCTTCTTGAGAGTGAGGCTGATATCGTGGTCGATGAATTGGCCCCAAGCCCATAAAAAAGCAGTCCGTCCTCCTGGGTCGGGGAGGCTCTCGGTTTGTGCCGCTACCGCATTGCTTACAGCTCGCGGACTGGGGCGAGTCGCAGCAGAGGGTGATTGGGCTCCATCGGCATAAGTACCACCGCTATCCTCGACAAAAGCCGAGCCGGTACTTCCTAGACCAGCCGAGTTGTTGAGCGTTCCGTCCATGGTCCTGGCCTCGGTGAGAACGAACTCATGATCCTGAATGGCCAGAGTCTCGGTTTCCTCGATGAAGTCACGACTTCGAGTGGTCGAGACCATCCTCTCAGTGACCAGAGCAGTTCCGCCTCCTGAGCCACAGCCAGAGGAGAGAACGACCGACAGCCAGATGGCCAGAAACCTCCCCATCTCCTGTCGAAACAAGCGTGTGGGTGTCGAAGAACTTAGCATTGCTACTCCCAAAGCCAACTACTACGCCGGTTGCAACGACCGTTGCCACCGACGCCTGAACCAGGCGCCATTTTAGAGTAGAGGAAAAAATCGTAGCAAATAAGGAGACCGCAGGAAGACGATTTAGGGTCTTGAGGCGAAGGTTTGGACCTCGACACGTCTCGACTCAGACGGTCTCATGGACAGGTATCGCATTCGTCTCCTGCACTGAGTTCGAGGTCAAAAGTGTCGCTACCTACGATTATCGATGGCAGGGAGCCAACAACTCCACAAGCACTGCCCAGAGTGCAAAGACAGAGATGCGCACTAAAACTTACCACTCCCCCTATCCTTGCTGTCACTTCACGATAGCACGCTACGCTTCCCAGGAGGCAGGAAGTACCTACTGTTAAGAAAGCCCCCCCGGAGATACCCACTATCAGCACAGTATTGCTGCAGTTGCAGCCGCTGGACGCCGCTGCGGCCGGAGCAGCCGTCAGCGTAGTTAAGACAGCCGGCATCAATGAGGCGGCCTGCAAGAGGGTACGCCGACTCAGCTTTGAGGAGAGGTCCTTTTCGCATATCACGAGTTCCCGTTCTTGGAAAAGGGCGAGCGTCTCTGCCACAAAGCATGTTGCTATATCCAAGCCCCAGCCTTCTTTCACCATCAGCCGCTCTGCCATCTCGTTTTGTGAAAGGCCGCTCGACAGAAAACGGTAGACTTGCGCCTCGGACTCACTGAGACAGTGAACCGTCTTATTGTCAGGTGAAACAACGAGCAACTCCCCATCGACTTCTTGTTCCAAGATCCCAACGGGTTTATATATTCGTTCCAAAGCACTCTCCCTCGGTGCAACAGATTCTTGGGTAGGTCGCCGAGAGCCTGTTAGGGCGCGAAATCACACCTTCACCTCAACCGTGAACTGTTTACTCCGCAACAAAATTGACTCCGGGGCACTTCGTTTTCGGATGGCTAGGAAGTGATTTCTGAAATCGGGACGATGCGCTGCTGAACCCAGCGGCTCAAACGCCCTAGCATTGAGGTTTTCAGACACTTGCAACTGCCATACACATGACCGCACGGCAGCATGAAGTACTGGGCCTGAGTGTCCAGGGATTCCTTGAGGTGCGGCCAGTACTCGATCTTGTCGGTGCCAAAGGTCAGACTCACAAGAACCCGCTTTTTGGCCGACGGCGGGTAAGGCTCTGTGGTGTGCGCTGTCTTCTCGCCAAAGAGAATAGCTTCGTTGAGGGTATATCGGTAGCGTTGGGCACCAGCGCCCAGTTTGTAGAGCAGATGGCCGTGACCTGGCTCAAGCTCAAACAAAGGCGTGATCAAGGTAAAGGCATTGGCGCCTGGAGCATAGTCGCAGTGCCATTGAGCCGCCGGGGCACGATCGCCAATTACCAGAAACCCGCAGTACATGACGATCCTTTTCTGGTAATCGATGAGCTTTCGGATCTCCTCCTCAATGGCCAGGGCCTCGAAGAAGCGCCGAAAGATGGCGTAGGTTTGGGCGTCGTTGTTGGAAAACCATAGCAAGGGATAGTCCTCGAACGACAGGGCGAAGTAGGATCCTGACTTACCAACCTTTGCCCTGTGGCTTTGCCCGCCTTGGAATAGGTACTGGTTTTTCGGGTTTTCCAGAAGAGTGGCGAGTTCGTGATGGTAAGAATCACGAATTTCATCGAGTAAGGCGTCCTCGAAGCGAAAGGTGTAGGCGTCCAGTTCCGGATGCAACAGTTCCAATATATCCACGTCCTCTTCTGATGTTTGAGTTGGGGGGGCCGGAGCGGTCGTCGTAGCGACAAGCCTTGAACCGGAGACCTCTGGCTCGTCCTTCGAACCCCGCAGCGGCTGTGCCTTGAAAGCCAACGGTGTTGGTTTTGACCCAGCGTCTGCGGCCATCATACGAGAACGCTGATGGCCCGCCAAAGTTGAGCAGAGGATTCCTGGAGACCCGAGTAGAGCAGAACTCTCGGTTCGTATCACGCCATTTTGCGTTTCTCTTGCATTCGCTCTGTAAGGTATGAGCAAGAGCAGGAGATACAACACATGAAAATTTCACAGGCAAACAGATCACAGCAACTCTCAGCAGCACGAACCTTGAGAAGCGGTAACGTAACCGTCGAGGTAAGCGCCCAATGCAAAGACCTCGACGTTCAATTGGTCACCGGCCAGGACACCTTTGAAAAACAAGAAGTGACCCAAGAACCGGTGATGAGAAAAGAGACCTTCCCAAAGCCAAGCGAGAGCGATAGCCCATGGAAAAAAGTCGCCCAGACGGGATTAAAGCTAGGCTTAGGCGCAGCCGGAGCCGTCTGTGGAATGGCCTTTGGTGTTCTCGCAGCGGTCACTCCCGCCAGTGTTGGTGGACCTATGGGAGCGGTCATCACCACGAGCCTACTAGGCGTCGGTATTGCCGAAAAGGGACTCAACAAAAGCTTGGGTATGGGAATGGCCGCCCTCGGGGGAGCCGTCTTCGCCTCAGGGGCTCCAGTTGCCGGAATGATAAGCATGGGAATGGGATTTACGACCCTGGCCGTCCAAGGTGCTATCGCTGGTGCGAAACTCGCCGGCGACTTACTCCACAGAGCTTAGACGCAACCTCCAGGCATCGTATCGCGGCCCTCGCTCAGAGCGCGTTGGGTTTGGGCAGACCAGAGCACTCTGACATTGAAAATCGAGAAGAGAATGATGACAGACGCGATGATGACGAGAGGCACCTTGGGAGCCTCTCGTAGGAAGAACTCTGAAAAGAGCGCCCCGAGTGAGAAGCCTATTCCCACGAGATTCGAAAAGATTCCCCAAGCTCTGGCCTTGGGGTGCTGAAGAAGGCTCTTCTTGATCAGAAGAACCACACACGAGAAGTAAAGCGCGATCACGACACTCACTAGGATTCCGGTTGATATCCGAAAGAAGGTGGGGTCGATGCCCAGCGGTTTCGCCATCTCAATGAACGCCGCCACCGAAATAGGCCAAGCCATGAGTTTTGAAATTGCAAAACGGATCAGAATGACCCCGTTGAAAAGATGAGTGAGTAGTAGCCGTTTGTCCATGATTGACCTCGTGCCTTCATTGTTCTACTGGTCTCCAATCAAGGTTTGAGCGGTTAGTTCCATCTATTTTGGGGGAGCCAGTCAGCACAGTGACTATCAGAGCCTGGCCGCAACTATTTTCTCGAAATCCGCCTTGCTGAGAATGATTCCACCATCTGGTCCCAAACGAGAGGGCTATGAAAGTTGAAATCATAACAGTTGGTCCCTTTGCTATGAACGCTATGATCGTGTACTCCGAGGAGAGTAAACGTGGCTTCTTGCTCGACCCCGGCGACGAGATTGACCGAATTCTGGCCAAGGTCAAGGAGTTGGGTGTGTCCATCGAAGCCATCGTCTTCACTCACGGACACATCGACCACGTCGCCTACGCCGAGGAAGCCAGAACTCGCCTAGGCGTGCAAACTTACCTGCACAAGGATGATTGGCAGATGGCTCAGGCCGCACCCCAGCAAGCTGCAATGTTTGGACTCCCACCGTGTCCCGTGGTGCAGATCGACAACGAACTTCCCGGTGAAGGTGAGTTCGAAGTGGCTGGCTTGACCTTTCAAAACTACCACACACCAGGACATTCACCCGGCTCCGTGAGCTTGGTATCCAAAGAGCATAAGATCTGTTTGGTGGGCGATCTGGTCTTCGCTGGGAGTGTGGGAAGGACCGACCTTCCCGGTTGCTCGCCTCAGGCTCTCAACGAGTCCATCAAGAATGTCATCCTCCCGTTAGATGACGATATTACGCTCTATCCGGGACACGGTCCGACCAGCACCGTCGGGCGCGAGCGGCGCTCCAACCCTTACCTAAGAGCTCTCTGAGCGCCTTCAGCCAAAGCCTGTCCGGTGACCCCGTAAGGAACCTTACTATGATATCTCGACGTCAACTCATCATCGCGAGCATCTCGGCACTTTGCCTGTCCGCATTCAGAAGCCCTGATTCAGCCATGGCCGAATCACTGGCCACCAACCCGGACTTACTCTCTATCGAGCAAGGCACCGGCGGCCGTCTTGGTGTCGCGCTCATAGACGCCAAGGGGACCCTGATTGCCGCCAATCGCGCCCACGAGAGATTTGCTATGTGTTCGACCTTCAAGGCAACGCTTGCCGCCGCGATGATGGTCGCTCATGACGCCGGGGGCCTGGACCGCTTCGCCCCAATTGCGGTGAGCGAGGACGATCTTGTCTCCTACGCGCCTTTTACCAAAAAGGTGCTGGAAAGCGGAGCCTGGACGACGTTGGACGCACTGGCCAAAAACGCCGTGCAACTCAGTGACAACAGTGCCGCTAATATCGTCATGCGCGCCGTTGGCGGGCCACAAGCCGTGACCGAGTTTTTCAAAGCGCACGGAGGTAGCAATACGCGGCTTGACCGCTGGGAAACAAGCCTGAACGAAAATGCCCTCGGCGACCCACGAGACACAACGACACCGCAATCCATGGCCGAACATCTGCGCCAGATCCTGATTGCCAAGAACATCGGCAAGGACAATGCCAGCACGCTACAGGCCTGGATGATCGGGACGAAAACCGGTGACAATCGTATTCGGGCTGGCCTACCAAAGAGTTGGACTGTGGGCGACAAGACCGGAACCTCTTCGCCACCTGCAGCAACCTACAATGATGTAGCCATCCTCTGGCCAGGCCATGGGGACTACAAAGGCAGCCCTTTCATATTGACCGTCTATCTCGACCGCCCGCACGTTGATGGCAAGGCAGCAGACACCGCGATCGCCGATGTTGCGCGCGTTGCGGTGAAGCTCGTTGGCTTGCCGGATTGAGCCAAAAGGCTACTTCCTCCTTGGAGGGTGCAGCCCCAAACCGGCGTGCTATCGCACGACGTCCTTCATGATCTCATTCAGCTCTACCCAGAACGGTTCCGCGTTGGCAGACCTCGGAGAATCTTCAGAGAGATTCTTCACCATCTCCACGAGCGAAGGAAGCAAGAGGTGAACATAGACTCGCTCCTTGAGAGACATCGGAAGATTGTATTCTCGACGGAATGAGACCACGGATTCGTTGTCAGAAGAGAAACCGTCGAGCGACTCGTCGTCCCAAACAATAAGTTCGCTACCCTCTGAGGTCCCCACGATCGCCATCTCTGGATAAGAGGGAATCTGCCCAAAAACTCCATCGACGACGGCAAGCTTATCCGGTTGTTCCTCGATCTCCTCAAGGAGCCCCACAGGAGGGTCTAAGAAATGGTCTGGTTGGAAGTACAAAATGTACTTCCGACTCTGTTTGTCTTTAGGAAAAGTTGAGAAGACCCCATGATCGCTCAGTTTGCTCTCATCGGCCCGCATGGATTCCATGCCTTGAAGATCACCAAACCGGATGCGCCCCCTTTCCAAGTCAACGTCCAGACGGTTGCCGTAGTCCTTGAAGCCCCCATTGTCGGGGTCCCAGGAAGGGGTTTCATCCACGAACTTCTTCGCGCTCTCGATGATCTCTTGAGGCGAGTCCACCTCCAGCTCGAAGACATACCCCTCGCCAACCAATGTCAGCCAACCCACAAGTCTCTCTTGTTGCTCGATGTGTTTCCACAAAACCCCATCCATGCTTCGAGGCTGGAGATTGTCCTCACCGTGTGGGAGGATGCCGTAGAGCAGATTTGTGTTCACATCAAAGCCGAGGGCTATAGAGGTTTGCGCGGGTAGAGCCGCCAGTTCTGAGTAGGGGTCCGCTACCACGGGTGACATCAAGAAGAGCATCGCAAGGAGAATGATAGATCGGTCCATGCTTGGGAGTTCGCATATTCGAGCAGCAGTCCTATGGAATCATCTCTACCATCGCCCAAACACGACCCGCTCTCAACTCCCAGCGGCCAGCCGGACCAACAAAGGCCCCGAACCAAGGGTGCTGGACCATTTGCCCAAGCTGTCTCTGAGGGCACTGAGGGTTCCATGGTCAGGCTCCAGACGAGTCAGCACTCGCCAAACGTGAACCTGGTTGCCGAGGTGTTTTACCGCGATATTGGTCAACTGGTCAGCGTCTGCCACATCGTGCAGAAAGAGTTGAAAGCGTCCATCTCGAAAAAACTCAGCAGAACGCAGTTCTCCCCGAATATGGGGACGGACCAGTCCCTCTACACAAGCCTAGCGTGAGCCGGTGGCCTGTGAGTCCTGGTCGGATGCCGAGGGAGCGACTGGCTGCTGCGTTGAAACTTGTTCAACTTATCCCCCGGTTGTGCACAGCTTGGACGAGGGTAAGCGCCGACATTGTGGTGGTTTGCACGACCGAGCCAGCGAATCGAAGGAGCAAAAAGAGAACTCTTTCGCTGCTGCTTCTGGAGCGGACCTCAGTCATTGCCATGAAAACGCAGAGGGGATATGCTCATGAACAGATTCTATGATGGAGGCAATCACCCCCTATGACTACTGACTTAGTGGTTTTGGCTTTTGACAATGACCAAGCGGCCTTCCAAGTTCGTACCCGTCTTATTGGGCTTCAGCGGGAGCATCTGATTCGACTGGCCGACGCCGCGGTTGTTGTGCGCCGCAGCGACGGGAAACTTCAGATCAAACAGGTACACGAT
>CAZVVF010000020.1:0-6819 GCA_964630575.1 uncultured Burkholderiales bacterium
CTAGAATCTCTACTCGCTTGATACTATCGATGCCCAGGTCCGCCTCAAGATCCATCTCCAGGCTCAGCATTTCAACGGGGTAACCCGTCTTCTCCGCCACGACCCCAAGGAGGGCCAGAGACACTTCTTCTCCACCTCGTTGGCTTTGCTGTGGGGTAGCCACAGGAGAGGAAGCGGCACCGAAGCCCCCCGCGGGCGTCATCGCCTCGACGATCTCGCCTAACGAACGGAGACTACCGAGTCGGTCACTGTCCACTTTGGGAAGTCCTGGAAGAGCCTCCTCAACAGCCGCTAGAATCTCGACTCGCTTGATGCTGTCGATACCCAGGTCGGCCTCGAGGTCCATCTCCAAAGAGAGCATCTCCTGAGGATAACCCGTCTTTTCCGCCACCACGGCGAGCAGAGCCTTGGAGACGTCTGAACTGCCACCACCAGCGGGCGAGGCAGGAGGTGCCGACGCGGAAGTTCCAGCTGGGGTCATCGCTTCAACGATCTCACCCAAAGAGCGCAGACTACCCAGTCGGTCGGAATCAACCTTGGGCAAGCCTGGCACAGACTCTTCGACGGCAGCCAAGATCTCCACCCGTTTGATGCTATCGATACCCAGGTCGGCTTCAAGGTCCATATCCAGGGTCAGCATCTCTTGAGGGTAGCCCGTCTTGTCGGCCACCACAGCCAACAGAGCTGCTGCCACCTGGGTTCCGCCTCCTGAGGTTGGAGCCGAAGCGGTCGCAGCGGGCGCGCCTGCTGGAGTCATCGCTTCAACGATCTCACCCAAAGAGCGCAGACTACCCAGTCGGTCGGAATCGACCTTGGGCAAACCGGGCACAGACTCTTCGACGGCAGCCAAGATCTCCACCCGCTTGATGCTATCGATACCCAGATCGGCCTCAAGGTCCATATCCAGGGACAACATCTCTTGGGGGTAGCCCGTTTTGTCGGCGACGACCTTGAGCAGAGCATCGGAAACTTCCGTGGAACCCGTCGCCGCCTGCGGTGCTGCCACAGGAGGGCGTGCCACAGGGGTTGGCTTCGGAACCGGTGCCGCTTTGACAGGAGTTGGCGCTGCCGGACGAGGGGCACGGACCGCAGCCGACGCTGCAGGCTTGGCCACTGGAGGCTGTACCGACGGTCGAGCGACCACTGGAGCCGCTGCCGGAGCGACGGCCGGAGCCACAGCCCGAGAGACCGGAGTGGTCGACTCTAGCGGTGATCCTGGACGATTGTGAGCCAGCAGTTGTCCCAGAGCCGACTGCGCTGCCTCCTGGCCTTTCAGAAACTGTTGGTGCACCTGAGCAGTCTGGCGCGACAGTTCCTGGAGGGCCTCAAAGTGCGGAAGAAAGCCCTGAAGGTCGACTGCCTTCGGGGAGTTCGACGCAGAGGTCGGCTGTGGAGTCGGCCGCGCAGCCGCGACCTTCGCAGCAGGCTCAACCCTCGCCGCCTTCTGAGCGACCGGTGCCGCTTCGGGGCGAGCTTTCGGCTTCGAGGCAGGCGGCGCTTGCGATACCTGTTGAGTGACCCTAGGCGGACGCTGAGCCGCAGCAGCCACGACCGGCTGAGGCGCACGCTCGGAAACCGAACCAGGCTTGCGTATGGCCGGCTTCTTGGGCTGGCTCGAACGATAGTTGGCCCCGCAGATAGGGATCGTCATGCGGCGCTTTCGCTCCGCTTTGGGAGCGAGTTCCCAGTCCTTGAGGTTGACCGAGTAGCCGAGAACGGCGAGTTCGGCGAGCGCCGTGGCGAAGTCGACGAGCGCATCGCTCTTACCAGAAGAGCGGTCCAGGGAGACAACCTTGATGTCGCGCCCCTTGAGAATCGAGCGGATCAAGCCGGTGAGAACAGTTTTGGGTCCCACTTCCACAAAGGTGCGAACACCATCGGCGTACATCGCTTCGATCAGATCGACCCAATTCACCTGATTGACGAGTTGGTCCGCGAGCAAGGTGCGACAAGCTTTGGCCGTCTTAGGATAAACCGATGCGGTCTTGTTGGCGTAGACAGGCACTTTGGCCTTGTCAATCTTGACCCCCTCGGCGACCTTGAGGAACGGGTCGCGGGCACCGGCCACAAAAGAGCTGTGAAAAGCGGCCCCTACCTTGAGTGGAATCCCACGCAACTTGTTGGCTTTGAGCACAGGGAGCAAAGCCTGCAGATCCTCGGCAGAGCCGGAGAGAACGCACTGCTCCCGAGAGTTCTTGTTGGCCAAAACGACCTTGGTTCCGCTCTCGCGGAGAACTCGTTCGACCTCTTCCAGGGAGCCTTTCACGGCCATCATCGTGCCCAGGTCATCGCCTTGACCGGCCATGAGCCGACCCCGCTCACGGGATAGCTCCACCAGCCCAGCTTCATCGATCACACCGGAGGCATAGAGAGCCGAGAGCTCCCCGTACGAATGTCCAGCCGTCGCATCGGGCTGCAGACCAAAGCGCCGGAGCAGGTCGCAATAGCCGCGCTCCAAGACACCCAAAGCGGGCTGCGCTCGGTCGGTCGCGGTGAGAAAATCTTGCTGCTTGGCGGTAGCCTCTTTGCTGTAGGCAGGGAGCGGGTAGATGGCCTCGGCGATATCTCGACCGGTCTGTTCCAAAGACTGGATCATCTCAGGGAAAACACAGGCCATTTCCCGCCCCATATTGACATACTGGGAACCTTGACCAGGGAAGACAAATCCAAGCTTGCCATCGGCCGAGCCGCTCGCGTAACAGTCGGGAGCCTCACCTGCTTGCAACGACTTGAGAGCCGCTTCCAGCTTGGAGCGCATCTCCTCAGCAACGGCCGAGATCACGAGCCGGTGAGCCTCACCGGCGTCGAAGGTCTGACGCGCCTGCCAGAGCGAGGCGGCCAAAGAACGCTCATCAGCGAGCGTTGACACGACAGACTGAATGAGCCCCTCACGAGTCGCAGAGCTAAAAGCTGCGATTTCGATGCTACCATCCCAGGCCGCTTCCTTGCGGGCGCTGCCGTACTCTTCGAGCACGATGTGAAAATTGGAACCGCCAAAGCCAAAGGACGACAACCCAGCGCGACGCGGATGATCGGGATGACTGAGCCACGGTCGAGCCAGCGCATTGAGGTAGAACGCACTATCCTCAATCCCAAGCTTGGGATTGGGCATTTCGACGTTGATGGTCGGAGGCAGAACCTTGTGATGGAGCGCCAGGGCTGCTTTGATCATGCCGGCCGAACCGGCTGCGGCTTTGGTATGCCCGATCTGCGACTTCACGGTGCCCAGAGCACACCACTGCTTGTCTTGACTCACTTCAGCGAACACGCCCTTGAGCGCCTCGAACTCCACAACGTCACCGACCTTGGTGCCCGTCCCGTGCGCCTCGACCAGTTCCACGGTGCGAGGGGAAATGTCGGCATTTTCATAGGCGCGTCGCAAAGCTCGGGCCTGCCCCGGACTGAAGGGGGCATACACAGCCTTGTCCTTGCCGTCGCTCGAGGTGCCCACGCCTTTGATCACAGCGTAGATCTTGTCGCCATCGCGCTCGGCATCGGCGAGTCTCTTAAAGACGATCATGCCGAGTCCCTCACCGATCAACGTCCCATCGCTGGAAGCGTCGAAGGGGCGAATCTTACCAGAGGGTGACAGTGCCGGGGTCTTGGAGAAGCACATATACATGAAGATGTCGTTGAAGGTATCCACGCCGCCGGTAATGACCATATCGGCGTGACCGGCTTGGAGCTCAAGGAAAGCCAGATGAGCAGCCGACAGGGTGCTCGCACAAGCCGCGTCCACCACACAGTTCGTACCGTGCAGGTCCAAGCGGTTGGCGATACGTCCCGCCACCACGTTGCCCAAGAGCCCCGGGAAAGAGTTCTCCTGCCAAGGAACATAGTCGGCCGCGATTCGTCCCATCACTTCATCGGCCAACTCATCGGTCAGACCGGACTCTTTGAGAGCGCGCCGCCACATGGGATGGCCCAGTCGAGCCCCCAAGGGCACGACCAACTCCAGCGTTCCCGTCACGCCCAGAATGATGCTGGTCTGCTCTCGGTCGAATTCTCGGTCCGGCCCATAACCCGCGTCTTCCAGCGCCGCCTTGGCAGCCACAAGTCCGAGAAGCTGAGAGGTATCTGTCGCCTCGAGCACGGTCGGTGGCATGGAGAACTCGGTGGGGTCAAAAGGGTAAGCATCTAAAAAGCCACCACGACGACAATAGGTCTTGTCTGGTGCGCTCTTGTCGGAATCGAAATAGTCATCTGGACTCCAGTGACTATCAGGGATGTCACCAATGGTATCGACGCCTAGGCGAAGTACTTTCCAAAAATCTTTCAGACCGGGAGCCTTGGGAAACAAGGCGGACATCCCTACAATGGCAATGTCTTGTCTTTGACTCTTCTTTTTCTTGCCTTTACTCATCGCGAATGGTTCCTCTACTTTGTCTCAGAAGCGCTTTCAAAAAAAGCGAGATAGTTCTTCTGACGTCTTGGGTAAAAATGTTTTTTGAGCATCTGTCATGGCGATGCCCTGTTGACGAAGGGTGTTGACACGGCTCAAGTAAGCCGCGCCAGCCAGAATATTTTGGGCCACAATACCAGCTTTACGCTGTTCAGGTTGCTGAAGCGTCGAATTGCCAACCCACTGATTGAACGCTCCCATGGCTGGTCCACACCAAACCTGATAATCAACCTTTCGGTCGGGCACTCCGGCGTTAGCCCAACCAGAGGCTCGACCCAAATAAGAACGAAAGATCAAAGCCATCTTGTGTTTTTTGTCAGCAGCGGCTCGTTCGTTCTGCCTCGGATCTCTCTTGGCGAAGAAAGAGTGGGTATCTCTCCACACCTCATCCAAATTCTGTCGAAAATAACCCGTTTCCAGAGCGGCTCGCTCTTTCGCCGGAAGCTCCTCAATGGAGCCATAGTCGCGATACAACTGGTAGAGCTTCTTGGCTCTAACCGGAAACATCGTCCCCCACTTGAGGACTTGGACCTGGACCCCCATCTCAAACATGTCGGCTGCTGGCGCCATAGCGATATCCGCCTGGCCAGTCTTGCAGAGCATTTCGCGCACGATATCGGAACTACCCGATTCGACACACGACTGATTCACACTCCCGGTCACGATGTAGGCGGCTCCCATGGCAAACGCGGCACAAGCCGAAGCTGGTGTCGAGATTCCTCCGGCAGCGCCAACTCTCAAATGGAGTCCCCGCCCCTCATACAGTTTCAACTTTTCGTCTCTCAGAGCCATAATCGTAGGATAGAGAGTCAGAGCGGCCCGATTGTCGGTATGACCACCCGAGTCTGCCTCAGCGGTCAGGTCTTCGGCCACCGGCATTTGAGCGGCAAGCTTGGCCTGTTCGGGAGTCAGGTCTCCCCTCTCCACCAGGGCTTGCAACATCTTCTCCGGCGGGGGTGACAAGAACTTGTCAGCGACCTCAACTCGGGAAATCTTAGCTAAGACTTTCTGGGGGACACAGATCTCGCCAGTCTCGTCCCGGTGAATCCCATGAAAACGATATTTCAGAATCGGAAGCGTCAGTCCCAAATAAGCCGACGCGCTCACCAGCTTGACACCCTTGCGTAGGTAGAGGTCAACGATGCCCTCCTCGAGATCCGGCTCGTTGGGAGAGTGGATGAGGTTGGAACCAAAAGCTTTCTCACCGAGGCTCTGTTGCAAGCGGTCGATCGAACGCTCCACCACGTCCAAGGGAAGGCCAGCTGCCCCAAACATACCGAGAGACCCCGCTGCAGCAGCGGCCTCAACCAGCTCTACGCTCGCGATCCCGTTGGCCATGGCACCGACCACGTAAGGTAATTCCACCTTGTGGTCGCGGCAAAAAGTGGGATCACCGAGCTGACGGGGCATCAGTGCCGGCAGATGACCTGCAAAGCTCCACTCCCCATCCTCGCCTGGAACGAGCTCCCCAACTCCAACTGGAACCAAGGCCAGATCGTTCGCAGAATTCTCTAACACAAAGAACGAGCGGTCCAGCGCCGCCAACGCGTTTGTTAAACCCTCGCTACCGCGGAGAAGCTGTTCGCTCTCTCCGCGCCACGACAGGTTACCTGTTTTACTTAGGACTTTCATATATTTCATTTCCTGGGCAAATTTTATCTTCAATAGTGCGCCAATCCTCGCGGATGATGCACCCATGAATAGTCTGCTACGCTTGTATAACGGTACCTATCTCCTGTTTATTGCACCTACAAACTTTTTTTCTGGGAGCGCGGGTGGCGAAACGGCGGGAATTCGATGAAGGAAATTCACCTTCTCAACGAGGGAGCTGCAAACTCCTACCAAATTCTGCCCCCATGACATCTATATGCAGAGACGACCATTTCCAAGCCGAACTCAGGGCCAAGCTGTATTCCTCGCAAGTGGACAGTGGACTCAGCCTTCCTCAACTCGCCGACAAAATGGGATTAGAACCCAACTCTTTGTTGAGCGACTACTTCAAGGGGAAGCTCGATATTCCGGTCTGGGTCTTGCACCAGTACAGCAAAGTTGTCAACCGACCTATTTGGTGGTTCTTCGGTGAGCAACCAGCCACGATCAGTGTCGAGAACGCGCAAAACGCGATTACGAACGTATCCAGAGTCAGACTCTACCTCGATGCCGTGGAAGCCGAATTCCGCTCAGTACTCGCTCCAGAGCAGGCCGCCCCAACCGCTCATCAAGCGACCCAGTCCATACCCTCGATGGCTCCTAGCGGCCCGGTAGTCGTGAATTTCGCTCCTTACCTAGCACGCGCCAGAGCCATCCTGGAAGCCGAGGCCGAATGCACCGAAGACTCCGAGGAAGTGTTCGAAGAGTCCGTTGAACTGATCGCGCAGCGCCTGTACTCCATCGAGATGGCTAGTGAGCAATCCCGC
>CAZVVF010000020.1:6829-13483 GCA_964630575.1 uncultured Burkholderiales bacterium
GAAGCCCTCGCCCGGAAAAGCACGACCCCGATGACCTCAGGCGCTAGAGGTTCTCGATCAAGTTCACCGTGGGCAAGACCGCTGCCAAGACGATAAAGCCTACGATACAGCCCATCACCATCATGATCATAGGCTCCAGGATGGACGCGATATCATTGAGCGCCACCTCCACCTCTGAGTCATACATATCGGCAACGTGCTTGACCATTTCGGTGAGATTGGCGGCCTCTTCACCCACCGTGAGCATCTGCACGGCCCCCGGCGGAAAGACCTGATAGATAGCCAGCGCCTCTCCTAGAGAGGCGCCCTCCATGATGCGCTCTGTCGCGCTATCCAAGCGATAGGCGACCAGTTCGTTTCCAGCCGCCCGAGCAGCCCTCTTCAGGGTCGCGGTCATGGTCAGTCCGGAGTCGAGCATGGTGCTCATGGAGTAGAGGACCCGTGCCGTGGTGATCTTGGACTAGATACCGGAAATGACTGGTATATAAAACGGGATGCCGTGAACGAGTCGCTGCACTTCTGGGTGTTCTCGAAAGTATCGCTTGATCCAAGGCTTGCCGAACCAACTGCCCGCCAGAAGCCCAAAAACCAGCAGGGTGACCACTGGAACCACCGACCGCATCGATAGCAATATCTTGGTCGGCAACGGCATCGGTGCTCCACTGTTCTCAAACATCGGCGCCATCATAGGGAGCACAAAATAGATAAAGCCAGCGATAGCCAAACACGAGACCACTAAGAGGACGCAAGGATAGGTGATCGCGGAAACCACCCGCTTGCGCATGTTCGTCTGGCGCTCGAGAAGATCTGCCAAACGACGAAAGGCGATGACGATCTGGCCGGACTGCTCCCCCATCATAGCCAGAGCGATATAGACCTGGCCGAAGACCGTTGGATAGTTCCTCATGGCGTTGGAGAAAGTGAATCCGCTCGAAACATCCTTGGCGACCTTGGAAATAATCTCCGGCAGGTCTCCCTCAGAATTCTCACCGAAATAGAGAAGAGCCTGATGAAGCGGAATGCCTGACCCCAACATAACCGACAGTTGACGGGTAAAGATGGTGAGTTCTTCGCTGGAAACCCGATAGCGGTGCTCCCCGCGACGGAACAATCCCTGAATCTGAGCTTTGAGCTCATCCTGAGGTGAGGCATAACCCTCTCGCTCCTTGAATCGCTCCTGTCGAGTCTTCTCACCTGCCACCTGTACTGATTCTTCGCGAACGAGGAGCTTCCTACAGAGTTTCGTACTATCTCAAACCTAAGCTTTAGAACAAAACCTTTTTCCGCCGCTCCAGGCCCAGGAGGGACATCGAGAGCAAAGTGGAATGTGACCGCGCCCACGAACGTGGGGTTTTATGTTTTGAGAACGCTACTATTCGGACGAGACCTGCGAGCTACAGCTTTGACCAGACAGGTCCTACCAGCGAGACCTGAGACGGTCTCGCCTTGAATAGTGCCCAGTTTGTCGATCGTCCCCACTGCTACCTGTGCGGCAGTGAGCGTCGGGTCACAGAGCGCGAGCTCGGAACCGAGGAGGGACACCTCCAGCTGCGCTGGGTTCGCTGCCTGGACTGCCAACTCGTCTACCTAGACCCCAGGCCGAGCGTCCACGCGCTCTCTGCCCTGTACGACTCCCAAGGATACTGGCAGGGCGATAGCGGCTACAAGGACTACCTCGCCGAAGAAGCCTGGAGACGCCGCCAAGCTCGCGACCGCGCGCGCTGGCTAACCAGACACCTCCAAGCCCAGGGACACTCGGACCGGCCCCATGTTTTGGAGGTCGGATCAGCTGCCGGATACTTTCTACAAGAGCTTTCCGACAACGGCGCGCGCGCCCAAGGGCTCGACCTGTCGCGTCCGATGGTCAAAATCTCGGACCGCCGGACAGCCCCAGGAATCTCGATAACCCACGGCTCTGTGGAAGAGACCTCTTATCCTGCTGAGCACTTCCAGGGGTTGGCCGTTTGGGGATGCGACAGCAACTTCGACAACCCCAAAACCACCTTTGAAAGATTCAGTCGCTGGGTCCAACCAGGAGGGTTACTGGCCTTCAACTTTCACGACTACGACCACTGGGCCAACCCCATCAAGGGGCGCTTCAAGCTCATGCCCAACGCCCTTTATTTCTTGAATCGCTCCCACGTGACGAGGCTGCTCGACCAGGTGGGGTTCCAGACCCTCAGCATCAAGACGGAGTTCTGCTGGATGAACCTAGCCAGCGTCTACCACCACACCGGCCACCCGTGGCTTGCCCCTATCGTGCAGAGTCGACTCGCTCGCATGCCGCTGAGGCTACCCGTGCCCGGCTCCTTCAGAGTCCTCGCCCAAAAGAGGTAGCCTCGGGCTACTTGAACGTGCCACCATCCAGGCGCCACCCATCCGAGGTCAGAACCGCAATATAAACCGCGCTGTAGAGCTTATCTCGGCCATGCTCTCTAACCTTGAGGTCAGCGCGCAATCGAATCCGCCTCGGGTCTAGTGTTTCCACTTTGCCGATCTCATAAGCCTGAACCTTGGTCGAGGAATACCCGTTCTCAAAGGTCTGGTAGCTCAACTGTTCCTTCCAGGCTGGACTCAACAACCCGTAGGCTTCCTTGAAGCTGGAACGCCTCAGGGCAGCCAGATGGTCGTCCAAAACCCGGCTGGCTCGTTTGTGAAGCTCTGCCGTGTCAAAACCCTGACTAAAGAAACTCTCGTCGATCTTCTGCCCCGGTCGCACCGTACGGTTCTGATAGCTGACCGTGTTGCTCCCTTTGGAGGTCACCGTCTTCAGATAGCTTCCGAACATCACACCAAAAACACCGGTAATAAAGATCAGACCCACACAGATGGCCGCTTCGAACAAGGCGTGAGAGAGCGGCTTGACCACCTTCTGGTTAAAATCGACGCTCGACTGATGAGCCGTCTGCCCGAGCCCCATCAAATAGTCGGAAAACTCAGAAGCGAAACGACGAAGAGAGCCCTTTATCTTAGCCCAGCGCTCAGCGGTCGGCGGCGCTGCCTGAAGATCCATCTGAGGCGTGCCAGACCCTCCCGGTGAGGGTATCTTGCTGACAGCAACGGTGTGATCGGCCTCGTTCAGTGACGGTGACGGAGCGGTGAACTCCTCGTTCGCATCCCCGGAGGCTGCCGCCTCTTCACTCTTCTCGGCTCCAGAAGAATCCGCTTCCTCTTCCGCGTCATTGCCTCGGCCTCGACGACGGCGCGAGCCTAGCTTGCGTGAACGAGAAAGAGGACGCCGGCGCGGTCTCTTCTCATCAGAATCGTCACTCATACGCCCTTCTTTTCTCGTTCAGGACCCGGACTCCCCTACTTCGCAGAAGGAATTGACTCGACTGGTCCCTCTCTTGTCGCGCGCAGCGCGACCTCGCGACCACTCCGATCCAAAAGATAGAGGTCACCCCTCACTCCAGGCGGCAGAGGGAAGGTCAGGCTCTGGTCAACTTTCTCGAGAACGACCTCGTCCTCTCCCGTCCACACACCCATCGCTTCAAAACCAAACGGCTTGCTATAGCGCTTCTCGTCGAGCCGATAGAGGCGCAGCCCGATCCGCAGGGGAGGAGCGAGATTCTCTGACACGGGCACAAAGGCGATTCGATCATCGCCCAGCCATTCAGCCCTGGCTTGCTCAGCTTCAGCGGTCCAATCGAACTCCAAGACCGCATCGTGGCCCACCCGGTCAATCGTGTGCCCGTTGATGGTAAATTGGAGTCGGTATCGCCCCTCGACCAGTGGCGCTACGAGGTAGTGAGGATAGACGTCCTGACCTGGCTGAACCCGCACTCGCACCGCCTCGATAACCCCACCAACGTCGGTCCCATCCAGAGGCACCCACTGAACACCCAGATCGAAAGGCTCCTCAGGGGCGTCCTGCAGGGTCAAACTCATGGGCAAGGCGACCTCACCGCGCAACTCCCGACTGGTCGGACGCTCTATCTTCACGACCTTCGCGGTCTCCTTGGGGGCGCGAGAATAGGCACCCAACTCCCCTTCATAGCGCCACAGCGTCACCTCGCCGAACTCCGCCACCCGCTTGAGGCCCTCTTGACCCTCCAGGAGCTTGGCCTTCTCCGGATCGTGGCAAAAGAGCCATCGACTATTCAGAAACGGTAGCAACCTGACGTCACCAGTCTGCCAGAAAGCGTTCCAGCTCCCCGTCCGATAAAAAGGCGCGATACCGTCGGGCATCCAGGGCGGAGGCGAGACGTGACCAACCGAACGCAGACCGGCCAGCGCAGCAACAGTGGACTCTTGGTAGATATCCACGTGAGACCGGGTATCGAGGTCAGTCAGCATCCTGTCCGAGGCGCGCGAGCGTTTCGACAACTCGAGCGCTGCCAAAACAAGGTCATCGTTCATCCTGAGTTCTTCCGTACCCAAAATCCACTCGTGGGCGGACGGATAACTCACATTCAGAGCGCGTTTTCGTTGCGCCGGCGGCATTTTCTCGATCTCGATCATGGTGCGGTTCAATTTTCTTTCGCCACCCAGGCAGACCAAGAGAGCCAGTACGAAGACGACTGCCTTGAGCCAACGCTTAGGTCGGGCCCAGAGCAGGCCCAGGTAGCTAGCCAAGGCGCCGGCAAAGCCAAATCCGGCACCGAACTCCCAACGGAAATACTCGCGTTCATGAACCGGTCCGAAATCGACGAGACCGGGCACCAAGAATGAGATCAAGCCGAAACACCACAAGACCTGCCCGGCCTGGCAGCGCTTTTCCCGCAGCAAGAAAAAGCCCACGGGGAGTCCTAAGTAGAGAGCCAACCAATGCATCATCAAGACATCTGGACTCAGTATGAAGGCGTAGTAGAAATCTGCCCTGGCCTTCATCCCCGCCGTCTTCAAGGTTCTGAGCCCCGTAAAGACATCGGCTTGATAGACGTAGGACAAACGACGATAACTCTCTGGGCCCACCACAATCTGAAAGAGGTTGGTCTTGGGAAACTTCAGTTGAACCCTCTGCGCCTGGTAGGTCGCAGCGTGGTCTACCTTGGCCGTCTTTATCCCACTCGCGCGCAGAGCGAGGTCCTGCAGAGGCCCCCCCAGAGAGGCCGCAAAGACGAGCGCTATACCCGAGAGCACGAATGGCCTTATCCAATTTTTCCAGGACAGCCCAGATTCGGATCGGCGCCACAGCAGAGGCCCTAAACAGAGCACCAGGCAAAACATCAAGAGGTGGGTCTCGTAAACAATGCCGTAAACACCGAGGCCAAAAGCGAGAAAAACGTCGCTCCACTTGGAGTCGGATTTCGTGGTCTCAAAAGCCACGAACAACAGCAGCAGGGAGTAGACGAGCAAGTTGTTGTTGTCGAAGGTATCCACGAGGCCCACGCGGCTTCCCACCGAGATCCCGAAAAACAGAAAGCAACTCATGAGAAAACCGCCGGCGGTTCCCCCTTGGCGGCGGCCCAAGCCAAAAGCCAAGAGAAAAGCGCTCACGGAGAGAAGATGATTGAGCGACCACATAGAGCTCAAGAGCGCCTCACCACCGCCTGAGAACCAGCCGATAATGGCGACCAGATAGTCTCTACCGAAGTGTCCGTGGAGAACGACATCGTTGAAGAACGGATTCGGAGGAGGGAACTCCCCCCGGTTGAGGAGCGAGATCAAGGGAAAGTGAATCCAGAGGTCATCGGCAGGACCAGTGGCCTCCTCGGTGTGCATCACAACGTTGGCCGCTGTGAGCAGCGTCATAAACGAGGCCCACTGAAAAGTCGAGAAACCGAAATCTCGAAGCTCTGGCGCCTTGGCCCCCTCCCGCTTCACGTAGAGCACAACGGTGCTCACAAAGAGAAAGAGCGAGCCCAAAATCCAACCCTGGGGGTGACCGAAAAGTCGAGCCAGCGGAAAGAAAAGGCCGAGAATACAAAGCATGGTGATCGGTATGGCCGAACCGAAGGTTAGCCAGGGATCATCCGTTCGCAAGAGGCGCCGAGTCATCAGCACCCCAAAGATGATCAACCACAGCCATAAAAGACCTTGTGTCGCCAACGCCGCCATAGGTAAATGGCGCTTCCATCTTTCCTATAGAGAACCTGCAAAGGAGCGAGACTGCAATTGGCCTCGCCTTTTTAGCAACCAGGTATCAAACCAGTCTTCAAATCTTCCCCGAAGTGTTCGCGGCATATAGTGCAGCGTCCAGGTGAAACTTCTAGGAGGCGACGGCTCCATGACTGATCCTGGCCTGAGCCTCTTCGACGGTGATGCCTCCCCGCTCGGCATACCAGCCCACGGCGTTCTCCGCCTTCTGGTCAGACTTGGCCGCCACAACGTCGGCCATATAGGCCCCCGTTCCAAGACCGGAGACCGCACCGACGACCGTCCCCGCGATCCCGCCGAACTCGCCAAAAACGCTACCGATCACATGCCCCAAGGCCCCGCCGGTTCCCGCTCCGACCGCAGCGAAGGCGGGTTTAAAAAGAAAGGAATGAGAGGCTGCCGCCAGTGTCTTTTGAAGCCCACTCACGCCTTTCTGCTTGTCGGGCCACAGCTCGGGGCTTGGCTTCAAGAACGTGATCGGCTCCTCGGCCAACAGGCCCTTGCTTCTCAAGGTCGCCCCGGCTAAGGCTGGAAGTGTGGTGGCGGGGCGGCTGTAGCGAAGGTGATCGGTCCAACGCGCCATCTTTTGCTTTATGGGCACCACACCGTTGACCA
>CAZVVF010000021.1:0-13259 GCA_964630575.1 uncultured Burkholderiales bacterium
AAAGAAGAGCGGCCAAAACCTCGCCGCGACGAACGGTAAAAGAAACATCCTTCAAAATCACCTTGGGTCCGAAGGCGACGCGTAAATTGTTGACGACAATCGCGTCATCGCGCAAAGGCTCGCGCTCTCCCATTGGGCTATTTTTGGATTCTTCACTCATAGACTAAGACGTAAAAAGCACGAGAGACAGGACGTAATTCGTAACGAAGACTGCCACCATCGCGATGACCACGGATCCTGTCGTCGCCTTTCCTACTCCCGCTGCCCCTCGTCCAGTTTGCATCCCTTGATAACAACTGATTGTGGCGACCTCGAGACCAAAAATGATGCTCTTAAAAAGCCCCTTGACCAGGTCTTCGGTCATCGTCATTCGACGAACGGAGTCCCAAAAGACTTGGTAGGGTATCCCGGCGCTTTCGTTGGCCACGATAGAGCCACCGATCAGTCCCGAAATGTCGGAAAAGAGAGTGAGGATTGGGACCATCAACAAAAGTGCCAACATCCGTGGCACCACCAGATACCCCACCGGTGACACGGCCAGCATTTTGAGAGCGTCGAGCTGCTCGGTGACCTTCATGGAGCCGATCTCGGCAGTCACCGCTGAACCGGCTCTTCCGGCCACAACGATCGCCGTCAGCATCGGACCGAGCTCCCGCGTCATGGCGAGACTAGCACTTCCCCCAACCATCTTCCCTACACCGTACTGCACGGCGATGTGGGCG
Source organism: uncultured Burkholderiales bacterium (assembly GCA_964630575.1). Lineage (GTDB taxonomy): Bacteria > Vulcanimicrobiota > Xenobia > Xenobiales > JADMJV01 > JAEXNA01. Next base: position 723 of record CAZVVF010000021.1, read on the forward strand.
AGTTGGAGTGCGATAACCATACCTGCAAAGGTGGTGGTCAGCAGAACGATGAGAAGGCTGTTCACGCCCAAAAAACTCATCTGGTTGATAGTGAGACCGAGACGAATTTTTCCGCGCAAAACAAAGCCACTAGTCTCTAAAAAGAGTCTGACTGAGCCACCGATATACTCGAGCGTCGATAAAACAGAGCGCCCAATGCTCTCAAAAAATCCGGTCACTCCGGCGTTTTCCGTTGGATTGAAGGCGATTCCTGCATGGCGTTCCTTGCATGACCACTATTTGCCACAACCACATCTCGCGATCGCTTGCCACAAACAGAAAGCAAACGACCAAAACGATTTATCATTTAACGTTGAACGTGAGTTCTCCACGGTCTCCAAACATCTGTTCGAAGGTCACCTTTAGCTGACTCTGGCCGGCCGCGGTGAGTTTGGGAAAGTAAACCATTCCTCGAACCTCGTCTCCGGGTTGGAGAGTCTTGTCCAACGCCGCATCGACGCGAGAGGCCGAAATGGGGCGCCCTTCCGCACTCAGAAGGAACATGTGATACTTAAAATTGTTGATCGCAGCAGGCAGCTTTCCTACATTCTTGAGGTTCACTTCAAAGACAGTGTACTTATCCACGCCACGCTTTCGCTGCATGAGAACCTTCTGGGCTAGGGTCTCGCTCAACGACAACCCTTTCTCGGCAGAGGCCACCTCGGTCTGGATGTCCACTAAGGCGTCGTCCCAATAAACAACCTCAGCGTCCACTCGAACACGCTGGGTTTCGTACATCTTGTTTCGTGTCATGGAAGAGCCGACCATGTTCACGGCAGAGGCCGCCAACCACCAGGGATTGTAGAGTCCGGTGGGATCTAAACCGATGCTCTGGGTGAGGTCGTACATACGATACATATTGTAGGCCTCGACACCCATGTTCATCATTTGGGCCGTCTGCATGTTGGCCCCACCACCGGTCGGGGTTACAAAGCCCCGGCTCTCGGTTCGAGCCGACAGAGCGCGCTTGTATTTCTTTCGGAGTTGACGGAGGCTTTCCGAATCTCGGCTGGTCTTGGCGACCATTTGGGCCTGAGCACGCTCGTCGATCGTGAAATCGGCGATATCGCTCTCCGTACCGAGTGCGGCCAGACTCCCAACCGAAGCCTGCCCTTTTAAGGCACCCGAGGCAGAATGCTCACGAACATCTGTGATGACCACAGCGCCAGTCTTGTCTGAAAGGCCCAAAACCCAGGTTTGACCGACCTTCACGCCATCACCTGCGCCTCGATTGATCACCACTAGGTCGCCTTCGGCCTCCAGCACGACCGCCTTCAAGGGATCGGCTAAAACCATGCTAGTTCCCAAACAAAAGAGGAACAACACCATACAAACGGATAATTTCTTATTTAATAAGGTAATCACAAATTAGCTCCTAAGTACTCAGAACTCTATTATCGTTGAGACGACCTGTCCAGGCAAGACTGTGAAAACAAGAAAAGTTAGACTCAAGAAACGCTCGCAGCCAGAAAAGGTGACCCGAAAGGGGATTTTCCTCTTCGTTGGGCTTCTGATTCTTGCCGTTGTCGGATTCATTTTCGGCGTGAGACTGGGAGTGGCTCGCAAAGACGCGAGCCTCACAAAAAGCTCTGACCTCACGACCAAGGGGCTCTATTACCAACTCAAGATGGAAAAGACCGACTACGAGGTCGGTGAACCCATCGGCGTTCAACTCTCGGTGACGAATGTGACCTCCGGCCCCATCGTGCTTGAATTCAGAAAGAATCTGGAATTCGATCTCACCGTCCGCAAGGAAGTCGACCTTATTTTTGCCCAAGTCCCTAAGACCGTCTGGAAACTCTCAGAGAGCCAGATGGTCTACAAAGACACCCACGTGCTTCGGGTCGATGCTGGTAAGACGCTCACCTTTAAGGGCCTGTGGGACCAAAAAGACCGAGACGACAACCCCGTTAAACCGGGTCGATACCAGATCATTGGAAACCTCCTGGCCGAGAATCGAGCCGAGGCCCTGCAGCTGCGCGGTCAAACCAAGTAGGGGCGAGTTTCACTCAGAAGCCAGCCAAGACCGATTGGTCGACATTGAAGCCAGATGATGCTATTCTCTTCAACGTCAAGAGAGGGCTGGGTAGCTGCGGCATCTGTAGAAGATGTCGAGGAAAGTCCGGGCTCCGTAGGGCAGGGCGCCAGATAACGTCTGGTAGGAGCAATCCTCAGGCTAGTGCCACAGAAATGAAGACCGCCTCTTTTTGAGGTAAGGGTGCAACGGTGGGGTAAGAGCCCACCAGCGATGCAGCAATGCATCGGCTAGGTAAACCCCGCTTGGAGCAAGATAGATGGGGACAGTCATCCAGACACCGGTGGCCCGTCGGATGTCCCCCGATACGTCGCTGCAGACGCCCAGTGATGGTGCGTCGAGATAGATAGCTACCCATGGAGGTTCGCCTCCTGGACAGAACCCGGCTTACAGGCCCTCTCTTGACACTTTAGCTTTCATCCCCCAAGAAGGTCACCGCCGCCTGGATGAGACCCGTTGCAAACCCCCCTTTGAACGTTGCCATAAGAAAGCGCTGAAACTCGAACATGTCGTGAGCGCATTGCTGAGCGACAGCGCCACCCTCTTGGAGGGTACTCTGGTTCTCGTGCTTGGCGTAAGCACACAGCAGATAGAGATCGTCGGGGTGAGACTCCAGCCACTTTTCCCCCGCCACGTCCGTAATTTGGGACAGGTTGCGAAGCAGTGTCTCGCTCAACGAATGGAGATGCTCCGCCTCAAATTGGATCGGGGTTTGCGGTACCGCGTCAACCCGGTGCTGGAACAGCAAACTTCCATCGCTGGCTCCCCTTATCATTCCAAAAGACAAAGCCTCCAGGGTCACGTTTTGCGAATGGAGCAGAGACAATTGCGAAGAAGCCGAATGGACGATCCGAGGAAGCTCCTGAGTCAAAAGCTGGCTCTGCTGTTCGAGTTGCGAAACAGTGGCCGGATGGGTCTTCAAGTGGGTTAAAAAACTCTCGATCTGATCGTAAAGCTCGGCGACTGTGACCGCCTGGACCGAACCTGCTCGTTGATTCCAAATCATTTCTGGCTTCATTGTGTCTCAACATTCGCCCAAATCGGGACTATTTCCCACGCGATTGGCAACGCTAAAGGTCGATAACTCCAACAGGATGAATTCAGCAGAGTGAATGTCTGGGCCTATTTCCGAAACCGTATCAAATTCATCGTTGTCGGATTTTTGGTTGGGATCTGTGCCGGTTACGGACGAACGGTCGCTTTCGGTCCGGCCAACCTCCCCGAGTCAGCCCGTTGGATCTTGGTCCTACAGATCGCCTTGGCCTTCTCAGCGTTAGGACTCTTCATTGCCAACTACCTCGAATTGAGGCAGCGGATCATCAAGAGAGCCGAAGAGCTCGGGACCAGCAAAGGCAAAGCCAAAAAGTCCTAACCACAGGGGGTTCTCTCGAACTCTCACACGCGTCCTGAGTAGCCAAGAGCGAAAACGAGGTCGTGGCCCAAAAGAGTCTGCTACTGGATGTTGTTCTTTTCCAGCATTTTTATCAACTGCTGCTTGGCCTCTTGGCCCTGAGACACGAGTTTGCCCTGCGCGTCATAAATCTTAAAGTAGGGAATGCTGCGCAGCTTGTATTGTTGAGCGACTGGAGAGTTCCAGTCGATTCCGCGTCCACCGGGGCGGTTGATGTCGACCTTCCCCACGACCACCCCAGGGTCTTTTGTCACGAGCTCTTCCAGCATCGGAGCGATCGCTTTGCAAGGCGGGCAGAATTCACTGTAGAAATCGATGATATTGAGCTTACCGGCAACCAGATGCTCCTTGATCTCAATCTCTTGACCCTCTTTGCCAGAATTGAGAGTCCGATAAGCCTCCCCTTCTCCCAGAGCCGGGAGCAAAAAGCTGATCAAAAATACGCCGACCAGCGACAATTTTATAACGTTGTTCTTCATCGTAACTCTCCTACCTGACACAACTTCCGGAAACCGTTGCCGTCATCCTTGAATTGCCGCCAAATCGCGCCGCTGAGAACCCCAAAGTCGAGCAAAAGGTATGAATTCCAGAGGCAAGAAGCCGTCGCTATGGATACTATTATCACCTTCGGTCCGCCCATACTGTTGCAGAACTGTGTGGCCATCTCGCTCTTCTTGCTCACCCCTGCCTTTCTGGCGGCTCTGGGAGCCTACCTGTGCCAAGGGAGCGCCCTGCGCATCGTGGGGGCCTCTATCGGAGGGGCAGCTCGTGACATCCTGCTCCTGATTGCTGTGACAAACGGTTGGCTCTCGCGAACAAACCCCTCCTGGACTCCAGATTTTAGCCTCATTTTAGCTTTTTTCGGCGCCTCGGCGGCAGCCATCATGAGCTGCTTGGCACCGTATCGCGGCAAGCTGCTCATCTTCAACTCCGCCATAGGCGGACTGGCCGGGCAGTTCTTGCTGCCCTTTATCATGAACCCCGGCCCCGCGAACGGTGTCCAAGAGTTGGAGAGAGAGATCCTTGGCGAACTCGGCTTTTAAGCTCTAGACCCTTGGCTCGGCCGGTGTTGCCATCCCCACAACCCTACCGAGCCAAGCGAGCCCTCGACCTCGTTGAAGGCTAGGGGTTCGAGACGGTATAGACGATGGCCCCATCGGCGTAAGAGGGGCGGTAATAGACCCCATTGACCACATACAGGCTGGAATGGCCTGGGACCAGAGTGGCACCGCTGGGAAGCTGATAAACCGTCGCACCGAGCGGAGGCTGAACAACGGTGTACTGTTGGTCACTGTCATCGTAGCTGTAGTAGTTTCCACCATAACTGTAGTAGGTAGCTGCCCCTACTGCTAAGGCCGTGTAACCAGCCGGCAGGTAAGGTGTTCGATAGCCGATAGCGCGGGGCCTCACGACTCCAACGGCACCTGCGGTTCCATAGACCCCGTGAGGGCGATAGGCTCCTGCTGAGTAGGCCGCTCCGGCTGCAGGACGATAGTCCGCTCTGGCCGCTGGGTGATAAGCCCCCCCAGAATAGGCAGGGTGATAGCTTTCCACGGGACGAGTGCGAGCCTCGTAGTGGGTCGCAGCCGGGCGAGAGAAGGAAGCCGGTCGGGAGTAGCTCATCCCTCCGCCGAAACGACCTCTCGCGCTGACTTCATGAACGTCAACGAAGAGAATTACCGTTGCCAGTACTAGGGTTGCCAAGCTTGATTTTTTCACTATTTTTTACCTTCCACATTCTCTTTGAATTCAATTTCGACGCTGTCGGTCGGTGGGACGAAATGAAACAACAGCTCGGGAAACTTAGGGTTGACGTTCCAATCTGAGAAGTAGGCCACCGTTTTCGGCGAGCCCGGGATGTCAGCGTCTCTCACCACAATTTTCCTGGGCAATAGCAAACCGTCCTCAAGCCAGATCTGCCACTCGACCCCGCTCTTCGTTCGCGCCGCGATGTGATGACACATAACCCCCTCCACCGAGCTAAAGCCAACGTAGAAGATGGTCTGAATATTCTCGAGCATGCGCTCGGCTGGGTCGTCGTGCAGGAATTCCGCTGCCGGTAGGATCTGTCCGAACTTCGTAGCCAAGTGGTCCGCCAGTTCACCGAGGCCACCCGAGTACTCTGTGGCTGCGAAGAAATTCGTTTTGCGATCGTAGGCCACAAAATACCCACCACCATAGAAGAGCGAGCCCACTGAGCGGTCCCCGGAACTGTTGACGCGCAGGCCGTGCCCGCGACTCACATAGACATCGCTGGTTTGTGAAAAATCCACAGCCTGGCCAGAGATCATCTCTTCAAAACTGGAACGGCTCTGAAAGCTGAAGTTTTCAAGACTACCGAAGTAGCGCCCCATTTCTATCATCAAGGTCAAAGCCTGATCGGTCTTTGGATCAACCTCCTCCGCCCCTACAGGATAGCCGATTCCCCCTACTAACAAGACCAGAATCATCCATCGATGTACACATTGTTTCATATCAACACTCCTTAAGATCGTGAGCCCTATGGATTCCGTAACTCTGAGAAAAACCTTTTAAGCTGAAACTCAAGTACGGGAAATCCAACCCCTGGCAAAGAAATACAACCCGGGGTTCAAGCGGACTTGAAGCCCAAAGAAGGCCGAGGTATTTTGAAATATTCCATCCTTATTCCGATCGCTTTCCTGTTGCTACTCGGTGGCTGCAGCCAAAGCGAGCCTCCAAAACCCAAAGGCATCCCGATTACCATAAGCTGGTCTGAGGCTAAAACTCCCGAGACCGCACAGGTTCGAGAGGCTCTCATGAAAGCGCAGTTCACCTCCATTGTAGAGGGCGCCAACAAGAATCTCGTGCTCCCTGAGAAGCTCCAGATCTTGTTTCAAGACAAAGACGGTCCACTCTACGACCGCAAGCAGAAAGTGATCTTCTTCAGTTACAACTTTGTCGAAGAGACCCGCATCAGCTATCTGGAGAACGGCTTTTGCAAGACCGATGAGGAAGCTCTAGCCGAGGCCGTGGATGCAGCAGAGTTCATTTTTCTTCACGAGTTCACCCACGCCATCATAGATATTCTTCAGCTGCCCATTCTGGCTCCGGAAGAAGACATCGCCGACGGGTTGGCCTCGATACTGGCCGAAGTTGTTCTAGATTCCCCAGAGCTGGCACTGGCCGCGGCGGGATCGCTTCACAGCCTCAAACACAGCGAGCCCAAAGAGAGCGCCTACTGGAGCCGCCATTCCCTGGATGAAACCCGCTACTATCGAATCTTAGGCTTGGCCTATGGTAGCAACCCTGAACGGGTCGGCCCTATGATTCGAGAGCGCGCTCTCGCCCCAGAGCAGTGGTGGAAAGAACGAGCAGACTCCTATGCCAAAGACTTTGAGAAACTGCGCACGAACTGGCACCGAGTGTTGCAGCCCCACCGCGCGAAAGATTCAAACCTACCGGAAAAGCTGTAGGTCGGTAGCCCTCAACAAAAAAGACCGGGTGCTCGCGCGACCCGGTCTTTTTTGTGAACTCCAGCAGCCCGATCCGCCTCACGCCGATCGGACCCGAGGCAGTTAGTCGTCGTATCCTGGTGGGCTCGACTCCTTCTTGAAGCTCGGAGTCTCATCGTAGCCTTCAGGATTCTGGGGGTTCTTGAAACTCGGATTTTCGTCGTAACCCTCAGGGTTCTGATCGTTCTTAAAACTCGGGGTTTCGTCGTAGCCTTCAGGGCTCTGATCGTTTTTGAAACTCGGGGTTTCGTCGTAGCCTTCAGGGTTCTGATCGTTTTTGAAACTCGGGGTTTCCTCGTAACCTTCGGGGCTCTCGTCGTTCTTGAAACTCGGGGTTTCGTCGTAGCCCTTGGGATTCTGGTCATTCTGGAAACTAGGCGTTTCTTCATAGCCAGCCGGGCTGCCACTATCATTCCAGCCTGCCGTCTCTCCATCGGTCGGAGTCAGGGCAGCGGCGGGGGAAGCAGCCGGGGTAGGAGAGGAGGAGGGAGCGGGCTTAGCACACCCCACCACGATCGTGGCCGCAGCCGCAATCGCTAAAAGTTTGAACTGTGTTTTCATAATTGGTGAGAGTCCTTCCGGTTCAATAGGTGCACATTATCTAATCTAGCTCACGAAGTCTATCGGTCATATCAACCGGTATGGACCCAAATTGTTCTAGATTGACGAGAATCGGCCTAGAATTTGAACGAAGCGCCCAAAGTCGGCCCGTAGAGAGTGCTGTCGTACTCGAGTCTATCAAGACCGCTTCCCTTACTGTAATCAAAGTCTACTACCGTGTATCCGGCTTTCAGTGCGAAAGACTTGGTGAAGGAATAGCCTACGGAAGCACCTAGGCGATACGTGAAGTCCGAACCAACCCCGAACCCACCGATATCTCCGTAGAGGTCGAGCCCCCACTTATCGGTCATCAGATATTTGGCTTTGGCACCGATGATGGGGTCGGTGAAACTGATCCCCGTCGAGGCCAGTCGCCCTGGAAATCGAACAACTCCTGCGGGTCCAGTAAACGGCTGAACGTCGATATCTAAGTCGAGAGAATATCCACGCACACCAGCCAGAACGTCCATGTCGAATTTCTCTTTGTTGATAACACGATACGTTCCGGCCACCTGCCAGACGGTGTTGTCAACGTTCATTTTGATCGGAATGTTTCCCCTAGGGCCCGCATTCTTGGTGTCCTCAAGATTGATGAAGAAAATATCGGCGAATCCGCCCCATTTGCCGTTGTTGACGTCCAATCGAACGGTTCCGCCACTCTGAAACTTGCTCAGTGCGTCATCGGCTCGCAGGGTCACGCTCCGGGATCGGTCACCAACGGTGATGTTGGTAGTGTTGTTGGCCAACCATATGACAGGCACGAGTGTTGTGGTCCATCGGCCTTCCGAGTCTTTGGATTCAGAGACCACAGCCTCCTCAGCAGGCTCTTCTGCTGCTGCTGGCTCCGCTGGCTCCTGGTCCTGGGCCCAAGCTGCTACAGGGGCAAAAAATAGGACCATAATCAGGCACCATAAAATCTTTTTCATCACTCAAATACCTCCAAGGATGGGCCAAAGTGCGTCGCTAAACGGGATATTCCTATCCCATTCCGGCGAAATTCGTTGAAAGTCAAATTTTTAAAAAGCTGCGATAACAACCCAAAGCGGCCACCACGCTCAAGGGTTCATGCGCCACTCTGGCGAATTGCGCCGGGGGACGGTGCAAACACGGTATGGAATTTGACTACATCGATGAGGTAGTGGCAGAGTGGGCCGAAGAGCTTCCTGATCTCGACACCAGCGGCCTCCAAATCGGGGGCCGTATTGCTGTTCTTGAGCGACACCTGAGTCAGCGGATAGACCGCTACCTTTCCGAACTCAATCTGCAGATCTGGGGGTTCGACGTATTGGCCTCGCTCTTTCGCTCGGGTCCTCCCTATACGCAGACTCCCACCCGACTCATGAGAAACTGCTTTCTGAGTTCTGGAGCGGTCACCAACCGACTCAAGCGCCTGGAGGCCCAAAACCTCATCGTGCGCCGGCAAGACACCCACGACAAACGAAGCGTCGCCGTGACTCTCACGCCCGAGGGCGAAAAGCTGGCCCGAAAAGCCATCGAGGGCCGGACCGAATTCATGAGGCCAACTTTTGATGGACTCTCCTCAGAGGAGCAAGACGACTTGACCGTCTTGCTGCGAAAGTTGCTGGTTCATATCCAGAAAATGGAAGATTGGAACTAGGAAGCTAGCCCGAATCTCTCACCCCTGTTACCTTGACATAAAGATATATAGCTCGATAAGATGTCTCTACATTAAGATTCCTTGAGTCTGTCATTCCGCGGTGTGTAGCGGTGCGACAGGGTCAAGCAGGGAGAAACAACTCATGAGCCACTACCCTCACCGTTACCGTATCCCAGTTCTTGGCATTCTACTTTTGCTCTTTTTGACTGGCTGCGGAAGCTCAGACCTTTCAGAAGTCACCAGTACGGGGCTAACAGCTAACACCTCAGTCCCCTCTGTCAACACCTCAAATCGTCAGCCCTCTCCTTTGATGCGCCAAGCTGAACTCGCTCAGTTTAGAGTCGTCAATGACTGGGGCAGCGGCTTTACTGGTGAGATCGTTATCACCAATACCACCTCGGCTGCCATCGAAAACTGGCAAGTCAATTTCCAGATGCCAGCTTCCATCAACAGCATCTGGAATGCCGAGCAACTCCTTCCCCAAACCGGAGACCTCCACCGACTGCTCCCCAAGAGCTATAATCGGTCTCTGGACCCAGGAGAAACCGTGACCCTCGGCTTCAATGCTTCACCAGGCGGAGACAGAGCAACGGTCTCCAGCTTGAATGTAGAATGGACCGACGAGAGCACCACCCCGGAGCCGGAGCCGGAACCTGAGCCCGAACCCGAGCCAGAGCCAGAGCCGGAACCAGAGCCTGAACCGGAACCTGAACCGACTCCCACCTCAGGGGACCTCACCTATACCGTCACTTCCAATTGGAATTCCGGCTTTGGTGCCCAGGTCGATATCTTCAATTCCCAGCAAGAAACCATCGAAGACTGGGTCGTCAGTTTCGAGCTCGATGCTGAGATCAACAATCTCTGGAACGGTCAGATCCTCTCCCACCAGGGAACGACCTACAAAGTAGGACCCGTCGACTGGAACCGCACGATTCCACCCAGTGGCAACGCCTCTTTTGGCTTCAATGCGACTCCCGGCGGCGCCCAGGCCCAAGCGACTCAACTCTCGCTCACCTCAAATTCGCCATCCCCCCAACCCGAACCGACGACCACCCCTACGCCAGAACCAACCACGACCCCAACACCTGAGCCAACCACAACTCCCTCGCCAGAGCCCACGGAGAATCCTACGGCTCCAGGCTACTACTCTACCAGTGGATCATCGATCGTCGATAGCGATGGACAAACGGTCTACCTCAACGGCATCAATTGGTTTGGAATGGAAACCGAGACCTTCGCTCCCCACGGACTATGGACCCGTTCTATGGACTCCATGCTCGACCAAATGGCCAGCCTTGGATACACCACCCTTCGCATACCCTACTCCAACCAAGCTCTGAGAGCACAGAGTCAACCCAACGGTATCGATTTCAGTCAGAATCAAGACTTGGAAGGTAAATCTCCCATCGAGATTCTCGACATATTGGTAGCCAAAGCTGGCGACCGTGGAATGAAGATCATCCTAGACCGTCATCGACCCAACGCGAGTTCGCAATCAGACCTTTGGTACACATCCTCGGTATCCGAGGAGCAATGGATAACCGACTGGGAGATGCTAGCGGCTCGCTATCGAAACAACCCTACCGTTATCGGTGCCGACCTCCACAACGAACCGAATGGCCGCGCCACTTGGGGAAGCGGAGAACTCTCCACCGACTGGAGGCTGGCCGCCCAGCGCGCTGGAAACAGAATTCTCGCCGTCAACCCCGATTGGTTGATCATCGTAGAAGGCATCGACAGCGTGAACGGGGACAACTATTGGTGGGGTGGAAATCTCCAAGGCGCGAGAAATCATCCCGTCCAACTCTCGGCATCGAACAAACTCGTCTACTCCACCCACGACTACGCAACCTCAGTCTATCAACAACCCTGGTTCTCCGACCCAGCCTACCCAGCCAACCTACAAAGCTTGTGGGACAAGAACTGGGGATACCTCCTCAAAGAGAACATCGCACCGGTTCTGGTTGGGGAATTCGGAACCAAATACGAATCCCAAGTGGACCAAGTGTGGCTGCGAGATCTCGTCGCCTACATATCACAGAACGGAGCCTCCTTCACATACTGGTGCTGGAACCCGAACTCCACTGACACCGGCGGTATTCTCAAGTCGGACTGGAGAACTGTAGAAACCTCGAAACAGAGTGTTCTAGAAGCTCTGCTACAACGATAACAACGGCTCCCTTGAAACCAGAATCCTCTGGTTTCAAGGGAGTCTCCCTATGGGAACGAAACGCGCCGACCGTGGTAAAATCCCAAGGACGAAATCTTGCCGAAGCCGTCATGCTCGGAGTCGTCGGCGCAGGAGCAGCTTGGCTGTTCGATTCTATGTTGTCAGGAAGCCAACATCTTTTCTTAGATCAATTGGCCAACTACCCAGCGGCCAACCTTGAGTCGGGCCACCTTCCGAGGCCGAGTTGGTGGATCGTGGTAGCAACCACCCTGGGCGGTCTGATCACAGGCTTTCTGGTCTTTACCTTCGCCCCGGAAGCCGAGGGCCACGGCACCGACACCGCCGGGAAAGCACTGCACCGAGACGACGGTAACATCCGTCCCCGAGTTCCCTTCTTAAAGGCCATCGCCTCGGCCATCACCATCGGCTCGGGCGGGTCGGCCGGTCGAGAGGGCCCTATCGCCCTGATAGCCGCCGGGATCGGGTCCATCTATGCTCGACTCACAGGTCGGCCGGCAACAGAACGTCGACTCCTCCTCTTAGCTGGCATGTCAGCCGGCTTGTCGGCCATCTTCAGATCTCCCATTGGAACAGCACTCTTTGCCGTTGAGGTACTCTACAGTCGAATGGAACTCGAGGCCTGGGCCCTTGCTTATTGCCTCTTGTCCTCTGTTGTGGCCTATGCCGTAACCTTGAGCTTTTCCGATTCGGGGCCGATCTTTCAGGTGCGAGATCTGCCCACACCCGAGGCTGCACAGTATCCCTACTATCTTCTTCTGGGGTTGATCGCCGGCGTTGTTGGCGTCATTCTGCCCTACGTCTTTTATAAGGTCCGAGATTTCTTCCGAGCGCTGCCTGTACCGGCTCAGATCAAGCCCGCTATCGGTGGTTTTGGCGTGGGGGTCATCAGCCTTTATTACCCTCAGATTCTAGGCGGCGGGTACGGTACCATCCGTCAGGCCATCGCTGGCAATCTGGCTCTCTCGCTTCTTCTGATCCTCATCCTAGTCAAGATCATCGCTCTTTCTCTCACCGTATCGTCAGGTGGCTCGGGCGGGGTTTTCGCACCTGGCCTGTTTGTGGGGGCTATGTTGGGCGGTGCCATCGCTCACCTCACCGGTCAACCTCCTGAACCGTTCGTCATAGTAGGGATGGGCGCTGTCTTCTCGGGTGCCGCGAGAGTGCCCATTT
>CAZVVF010000022.1:0-13176 GCA_964630575.1 uncultured Burkholderiales bacterium
AGGATGGGACCTCATTGAGAATACCGGTCAGGTGCTTGAGTCCTATCACCAGGGTGACCTCGTCAAAGACGGTGCGGTAGTCCTCCAATTGCCGAGGGAGCCGGGCAAGGTTGTCCTTGGGGCTCTTGATCTCAAAACCCAAGAGGCGCTCACCCACCACAACCAGGTCGGCCCGTGTGCGCCCTTCACCCAAACAGATCTCCTCCACGGAGACAGCGTCGTTCTCAAGTTCGCGCTGGTCCTGGAGGTACTTCAAGAGACCTCGTTTGACATCGGCCTCTCTCATAAGGTGGTGTTGGCAGTCATCAGCAGCGTCGATGGGGCCATGGAAAAGGGAAGTCAAGGCGCCGCTTGTGATCGTCTTTTAGAGGCGACGGTGCACGCTGGGCGGCACGAATACCACGGTGTTGATATCGGGAGAAGGGCGAACCTCGCATAGGCTATTCTGACAACAAGGTCTCTCCAATGGCGTTTCAGGGATGTTACGGTTTTGCCGAAAGAGGCCAGCCCCATGCAACTCGGAGCGCTCGAGCCTTGGAGAAATCTCGGCACTGAGGTGGAAAGCAAAGGGGCTCTATGGCATACTGTTGCCACCTCACCGTTGGAGATTGGGGACCCCCGAGTGTCCCTGAAGATGGACGCTCGTGAGGCTTTCTTTTCTCAGAGCGTAATTCAGTGACAGTTTCAGGGGTATCATGAAATCTCAATTGGTTTTTATTCTTGGGGGAATTTTGGCGGGATCGTTTTTGCCGGTGCAAGCGGGGCTCAACGCTGAGCTTGGCGATGCTGTGAAGAATCCTATTTTCGCCGCCTTCGCCTCCTTTGCAGTGGGAACGCTGGCTCTTCTGATGTACCTGTTCGCGACCCGTTTCAATTTTAGCACGGCGAGCCTGGCTCTCGATGCTCCGAGATCGGTCTGGGTCGCGGGCCTTCTGGGGGCGTTTTACGTCAGCGCTATTATCATCATCGCCCCCAAGCTTGGGACGGCACTGACCTTTTCCCTTATCGTGTTGGGCCAGATGTCGGCTTCCTTGGTCCTGGACCATTTTGGCCTTCTAGGCTTGCCGGTTCAGAGCCTCAATTGGCCTCGGGTGGCCGGGGCGTTGTGCCTTGTGCTCGGAGTCGTTCTTCTGCGTCGATTTTGACCGCTCGAACGGAGCACCTTCCTCGCCCTGAGCGACGGCCTTGGCGAGGGGAATTTATGGGGGCATCCCGAGAGAGATGGGTCAGCACTCATCACTAGAACAAAGGGACCGGCCCGGTAGTTACTATGAACTAGCGTCGCGCTCTGTGTTGGAGTTTTGCTTGAAAAAACGACCGTTTGGGCGAAAGATTTTAACAAAATCTTTACACTGCCCTAACAGAATCGCTACCCATGGTCTTGCCAAAGTGTTAACATGTCTTCAAGTAAACTATTCAATTTGGAGAGTCAATATCAATGAGTACAATCTCAAACAACCTACGAGTCGCTCAACCGGCTTACACGGCGGTCACAGCCGCTGGCACCCAATCGACGAACGGGGCAGGCGCAAGCGCGGGGGTGGGATTCGACTGGGGCGGAGGCTCTTCTCTCAACTTTAACCGTCTCCTAGGTAGCAGTCTGGACCAGATGCTCAACAGTCCAAATCTGTCCGTGGCTGTTGCGACCAACGGCTCTACGGCCTCAGCCACCGCGACCGGTGGTTCCACGGCGACGGCAACGGCGAACCACGGCTCGAACGCCGAGGCCACGGCTACGTTGAACTCCACAGCCGACAGCACGGCGAACCTTCATTCCAGCGCTAGCACAGTAGCCTTTGATGGTTCCACGTCCAGAGCCGATGCTCTGCGCCACTCCTCGGCTACAGCCGAAGCTTATCAAGCATCGGTCGCTGGTGCCGACGCGATCAACAATTCGCGGGCCAATGCCTTTGCCGATGACCGAGGCGATAATCCCCGTATCGACTCCGACGCCTATGCCTTCGCCAAGAACAATTCCGAGGCGGACTCGGTCGCCACCAACCTCTCCGTCACCAGGGCTTACGCGACGGACAATTCCCAGGCCACTGCAAGGGCTGACTTTCACTCTCAAGCGGTCTCGGTTGCGAGCGGGGACTCTGAAGCCAACAGCACGGCCTTTAACCGAAGTAACGCAGCAGCGGATGCCGATCTGGATTCCACCGCAAACAGCAGAGCTCTGCACAGTTCATCGGCCAACACCATCTCCTTCGATGGTTCGACTTCGCGGGCTACCGCGGACTGGAGTTCATCGGCCAACTCGGAAGCCTATCAGGCCTCTGTGGCAGGAGCCGACGCTATCAAGAATTCTCGTGCCAACGCCATTGCCGATGACCGAGGTGACAATCCGCGTATCGATTCCGATGCCTACGCTTATGCCAAGAACAATTCGGAAGCGGACTCGGTCGCGACCAACCTCTCTGTTACCAGAGCCATCGCCACCGACCATTCCAGCGCCACGGCGAGAGCTGACTTCCACTCCGATGCTCGCTCTGTAGCCAGCTCGGGGTCCGAAGCCAACACCACGGCTTTCAACCGCAGTACGGCAGCGGCCGACGCTGACATCGACTCGGTAGCCAACAGCCGGGCCCTCCATAGCTCTGAAGCGAGCACCATCGCCTTTGATGGTTCGACCTCCAGAGCAGCCGCCGACTGGAGCTCTTCGGCCAATGCCGAAGCCTACCAGGCATCGGTTGCAGGGGCCGACGCTATCAGAAACTCTCGCGCCAACGCCTTTGCCGATGACCGGGGAGACAACCCTCGCATCGACTCCGATGCCTACGCCTTTGCTAAGAACAATTCCGAGGCCGACTCTATCGCCACCAACCTTTCCGTTACGAGAGCCTACGCTACCGACGATTCCGCAGCGACCGCGCGAGCTGACTTTCACTCCACGGCGACATCTGTAGCCAGCCGAGTGTCCGATGCTCACGCCACGGCTTTCAATCGCAGCACAGCGAGCGCTGATGCCGACAACGATGCTGATGCCACGAGCTTAGCGAAACACAGTTCCGAGGCGAACAGCGTTTCTTTCGGGTACAGCAGTTCCAGGGCGTTCGCTGACTGGTCATCGATGGCTGTTGCTGGAGCGAGTTTCGATTCCACCGCCATCGCCGAAGCGGTCGCTCGCAAAACAGCCGCAGCAGCCCTGGCTTCTTATGGTAGCTTTTCCCAAAGCCGGGGGGCCTAACAGCTCTCGACGGAGGATAAGGAGAATCGCGTGAATCCATTCAGTAGAGAGAAGATCGAAGAGATGAAAGCGGCCGGTCGCATCGACGAAGAGACCGCCGAGCAGATGATGAAGACGATGCCGAGCGAGGGCCCGACTCGGGGTCCCAGGGGCCCTCGGGGTCGAGCCGCCGGGAAAGGGAGAGCCGTCGCTGTGGCTGTGGCCAGCGGACCGGGTGCCAAAGCGGAGGCTCACTCCACAGGGAGTGTTGTGGTCGCTGAGGCCGGACCTGGTGAGAGCGTGTACTCGCACGACGATTTCAAAAAGGACTAGCTTCCCGAGAAAACCCTCAACGAGGCGTCTATAGAATCAATCCATGTAACGAGCGTCATCTATGGCGCTCGTTACATTCATGTCGGTGATGCCTTGGACTTGTTTGAGTAGGTTCTGGCCCTC
This sequence comes from uncultured Burkholderiales bacterium, assembly GCA_964630575.1. Classification (GTDB taxonomy): domain Bacteria; phylum Vulcanimicrobiota; class Xenobia; order Xenobiales; family JADMJV01; genus JAEXNA01. The sequence goes on from CAZVVF010000022.1 coordinate 3,623, forward strand.
TAGGATTTTTTGCAGGGCTTCCTCGACCAGTTCGTCCTGTGGATTTTCCGGCAGCAGCCCGAGGCAGTCGACTCCTTGAATGATCGACTCCACGCCCTGCAAGGCACCTTGGAGCAAGACCCTGTTCTCCTCAGCGTCTTCATTTTCGGGCAGCGCGATTCCGTCGAGGTGATCCCGCCACGATTGGACATGCTCGCTGAAGCGCTCTACTGCCGCCAAGAAGTCCTCATCTGAGACCTCTTCGTCCAAGAAGCTCTGTAGCAGATTCTCTGCGACGGCGTAGGGACTGTGTTGATCTTCGGGTGAGTTGAGCGGTTCCATGGCAGGCGATTTTCGCAGAGCAAAGCAAGCTCACCTGCCCCAGTGCGGGGGGCTTGGCGTTTGAGCCCGTGTCTTTAGCGTCGCTGGGAAGGGCGTGGGGTCGTTCGCTGAGGTTCAAGAGCGTCGACAACCGTGGCGACGCTCCACAGCGTAGAAGTCTTTGGAACGTTTTGCTCTTCCAGCAAGCTGCGGACAGCTTCGGCACCCATGAGCTTACCGTAGGCTTGCAACCAAGCTCTTCCACCTCTGGCCGTACGCCAGTCTCGGCCGCCACCAGCGGCGGCCCAGAGGCTATAGCTTCGCAGATTGTTCTCCAAGGGTCGAGTTTGTGCGGCATCGGTCTTGTGTTGTTGAGTCCATACCGACCAACGAGTGAGAGCAGCGATCAGCTCTTGGGCTTCCGATCGGTTCATGTTGCCGAATTGGGGCAAGAACAAGGCTCCACCGGCCCAGGGGACATCGGTGGCGCTGCCTCTTATTCTGAGCTCTTCCATCACCGAGGAGAAGACGGCCTTACGCTTGTCCCCTTGAAAACCAGCCAAGAGGGCGGCTGATAGGCGGCGCACCTGCTGTCCGTCGGAGTGAAACATCAAGTCTACGAGGTCGTTGATTTGAGCTGACTTGAGACCCGGCGTGATGACCGCAGCGATGGTCGGACTCACGTTGCTCGCCTGGGCTGAACTCTGGGCAATGGCCAAGAAGCGCAACTGCTCCTCAAGGGTCAGCCGAGGGGCCCACTCAACGAGTTTTAGGGCGATCGGTCTTTGCAGTTCGGCGCTCACAGGCAGGAGAGTCTGGACGTTGTCGGGGTCGCCGTGACCTTGGGCGAACTCAGCATCGAGCAAGAGCAGAAGGTCATTCGGAGACTTAGCAAGGTTCACCAGGGCCGCTTGGCTCCAGAGTTTCATCAAGGGCGAGGTGGTCTCACTGGCGACTTCCCAGACCGCGTTCTGGACGTTGTGGTCCGGAGATTTGGCGAGTAGCGTCAAGCAGTAGCCACGCCCTGTGATAGGGCTTTCTTCATTTTTGTAACGGGCTATGATGTAGGGATAGGCCGAGCGCCCCATCGCCTCCAACGTCTCGATGGCTTCCTTATGCTGGTCGGGGACGTCGAGTGAGTTGATCCAGTCTGTTGTGCTCTTGATACCGTCTCGGGCTAGAGCTTGGGGACTTGTGAAGAGGACGAGCCCCAAGAGCAGGGGGCCAAGGCGTCGGTTCTTTTCCAAAGACAGGACCAGGCCAACTGAGATTGCTAGAGAGAGTGTGAGCACAGGGTATCCTCCTCGATCGTCGATGATTGGCGCAGCCTTGGCGATACTTTACTGGGGCTGACAAGAACTGGTGAAGAGAGACCCATCAAGTCTATCGGTCGCTCTTTCAGGCAAGCTGGCTCAGCGGTGTTGGTGACGGCTTGGGCCTGTGATGAGAGAACCTTCTCAGGGGCCGGTTGCTCCGCCAAGGAGTAGGGCTCGAAAACAATATTCTCGCGGGAGAGCACATCGCGAGGAAAGTCTCCATCGAGTATGGTGAGGTGCATACCTTTGAGTAGGCTCAGAGCCTCGGCTTTCATGGCTGTTCGGTCCAGGCTCAACTCTTTGCCGTGCAACTGGTCTAACTGGCCACCGCGCAGACCCAGCCGTTCGCCGATATCGAGAAGTAGCTTCTCCTTCTCTTCGGAGATGTGGCTCAACTGGTTTTTGCTCACCACGAACAGATCGGAGGCGAAGAGTTCGGCGGCCGCTCCGTTGTGGGGAGTTGGATCGCGTTGGGCATCGAGGCGCTTCCAATCGTTGGGACTCATGTCGTCCTCTGTGCCTCCTCTCAAGGTGTAGGCGAGCGGTTCGGTAAGGTTGGCGTAGAGTTTCTCCCCGGTCAACTGCTTGGTGACCAACTCCTTGGGAAGGTTGGCCGCACGCATCGGGCGGTCTGCGATCAGGTAAACGATATTGTCGGTGTCGCCTTCGTTGAAGACAGACAGCCGCATAGGAACTTCAATCCTTTTGCTGCGAAAGCGAAATCCCATAGCCTGGACCTGACCGGTGAAGGTTGAGCCTTTGGGCTTTTGCGCGTGTGTTGATCGCATACCAGGTTGAGGGTCGACACCTGATTTTTGTCCCACGCGAGTCTTGACGGCAACAAAGCACCATTTGTCTTTGATGTAGTCCCCACAGGCGTTCTCCATGCCGTCTGGGAAGCGATACTTGTGGTCGGTCATCCAACCTTTGAGGGCCTCGGGTGATCCCGCTTCGAGCACGGCAACCTCATACATGCCAACCGCCTCTTCCTTGATGAGACGAACCTCTGGCTCCGGTGCCGCCGATCGGGTGAGAGAGAGAGTGGAGGAGGGGGCACTCGGCACCGCTGAGGGCCTGGGCAGATTCACCCAAAAGGTGATTTTGGGCGGATCGACAGCCTTTTCGATCTGATCAAAGATGTGGTCGGAGACCTTTCTTAGGGCTGGCGGTTCGGGGAACGGAATGAGCATTCCGAATTCATCAACATCGCCTTCGAATCCAGGGTGAATGACCACTGTTTCGATCCCGTCCTTATGAAAGACGTAGGTTTTTTGCTTGCCGATCCGCATGATGTGTGTGTCCTCACCGTCGAGTGAGATGGGCGGTACCATTCCACAGGGGTCGGCAAAAACCGGGACGGTGAGCAACAGTAGAGTCAAAAGGAATTTTTTCATAGCGGTCCTTCAGTTTAAAGTGGTCAGCAAGCGCGTGGCTTGTGCCGTGGTAAAGTTGTTGGCGCGATGCGGTTTCGCACCGATCGCGTTGCCAAGGGGGGTCATCGAGGAGTGTCCTTCCAGGAGATCCTGGCTTGAACTTTGGCTACAGAGTTTCGGCGTCCGTTCGAGATCCAGATGGTGTCGAGGGTCTGCCAGTCATCTCCTGATTTATGAACCGCGAACCACGGTCCGGCCACTGAATAGCGGCCCTCCATTCAGATTCGCTGCCAGAGGTGGTTGAGCCCGACCCGCTTGACCGTTCCCGAGGCCTCCGGGGGCTGAAAATCGTGAGTATTGAGTGGCTCAAAGGCGTAACGCTGGTCGAGAGTCACGGTGGTTGGTGGCAATCCCACCCGCACTCGCCCCTCATCGTCGATGATTCGAAACTCCACGACAACGGTCTCGCGAGACAACTCTCGTTGGAGAAAGTCCAGGCGATCACGATCGATTTCGATACCCTCAAGAGAGGTGAGATAGTTTCGGCTCTGGGCGCCAAAGAAGAGCAGTTCTTCAAGGGCCGGACTCTGGTCGGACATAGGCTGCGAGGCGTAGTCGTTCATCAAGGTCACGAACTTGTCTCGCTCAAGAGGAGGCGTAGGATGACGGGAAAGGGAGCATCCTGAGGCACAGATCTTGTCCCCGTGGGGCTCCAGTCTGGAGGTTACAGTTCCCTCATAGTTGTCTTCGTTGGCGGCCATGCTGGGCTCTGATAGCACTGGTGCAAGGGTGAGGGCCAGGCTCATAAGGAGGGCTAAAAAAATAGATTTTCTCATTAACACAGGTACCTCGTCGCTTCTTGCGCTCGTTTTATTTCATTGGTCTCTTTGGGAACGGTGGTTTCAAGTGCCGTTTCGCAACCCCGGATAGGAGACCTACCAGGGAGGCTTGTTCGGATGAAAAAGGTGGTCGTATGATGGAACCCGAGTATACCGAGATCGACCTCTCGCCGAGCCGCGTGCGAGGTTTTTTGGGGGGGCTGCGCCCGTTTCGCCAGGGAAATCCGAGACTGGAGATAGAGGAGATAGGCCAGGGTAAGGTTGTCGCTCACAACTATGGCCATGGCGGGAGCGGGATCACTATGTCTTGGGGAGCGGCTCGCGCCGCTGCGGACCTTCTCGACCCCTGGCTTGTCGAGCCGACTGAAGTGGCTGTCTTGGGGGCGGGTGTGATAGGGCTTTGCACGGCCTCAACCCTTCTCGATCGAGGTCACCGCGTGAGGCTCTATGCGCGCGACTTTCCACCTGATACAACCTCCAATGTCGCGGGTGGATTGTGGGCTCCAACTCATGTTGGATGTGGGCAGGATGCTGTGGCTTTGGAGCGTCACAACACTCTGCTGCGCCAAACCTGGGAGGCCTATCGTTCTCTCGATGGTGATCGTTTCGGCATCGAGGAGATTCCGCTGTACGAAGCCGACGATCGCAGCGATCCCCTCGACCCTATGCCCGAGGGATTGGTCCCTTCGCCGACCCGTCTTGAGCGACTCCCTTTCCCAGGACAAGGCGTGGCCGGGCGGGTATCCCAAACTCTCTTGATCGAGACCCCTCGATTCCTGAGCGCATTGGTCTCCGATATCGAGCAGCGTGGCGCGAGCCTCCATTCCAGGTCTTTCGCGGGCTCCAAGGACTTCGAGGCGCTCTCCGAGAGGGTTGTCGTCAACTGTCTTGGCTTTGGTGCCGGAGAGGTCTGTGCCGACGACGCGATCGTTCCCATACGTGGTCAACTGGTCATACTCGACCCTGCTCCTCGACCCTTTGCCCTGGATCACGCGCTGGGATATGTGATCTCCCGGCGAGACGTTCTGATCTTGGGTGGGACCTTCGAAGAGGGGGAGAAGGACCCCCGTCCTCAAGAGAAGGATTGCCTCAGAATCTTAAACCGTCATCGCGAGTTTTTTGGCTGCTGATCGGTCTGCTCTTGCCACCCGAAAAAGTTGGACATCTCTCGATAAGCAGCAGAACTGTTGTTGGCTAAGCCGTGGACCTGCTTGGGGAGGGCCGCTGGAACCTCTCCGGGAGGGGCGGCCGCGTCAAAAGCTACGAGACCATCGCCATCGGTCAAGGGCCACAGCCCAGGAGCGGCGGTGAGAATTCCCGTTCCACACGCGAAGTGGGCCTCGTTGACCTGAGATTTCTGCTCCGGCCATCGCTCGTTGAGGGCACGAAGCCTGTCGTTGCCCTCGTTTTCGGGGGACAGCCATTTTAAGGCCTCTCGGTCGGCGGGTATGAGCCCCGCGAAGGACAGCGCCCATTGAATGTCGCGTTCAAAGGCGCGCGAAGCGAGACCGGCAAACTTAGTGCCCCGATGAGGAGTTCCGAGAAAGAGCACTTGGTCGATATCATTTCCACCTTGGTCGAGGTAGACCCGTGTTGCCAAGCCTCCCATACTGAAGGCGTTGACATCGATCTTGTCTGCTCCGGTCAACTCGCGGATGGCCTTGAAGTTGGTCTTTAGTTCCTTTGAGGATTTGTCGGGCGGCAAACGCACGTCGCTGAAAACGACTTCGAAGACCTTGGCATCGGCCGATTGGAGTTGGTTGGATTGGAAGAGGCTCGTGCAGTCGCGGTCTGTATAGAACTCTCCATTGGATACAAACACCAGAACTCCACCGTTGCGACCATCCTTGAGAAGTTTGTCGGCCAACGGATCAAAAGCCTCTCGCGTTGTGGTCCACCCGGGTACGAAGACGACAGGGTCCTTGATCTGGGCTTCGGCCTCGTTTTGTAGGGGAGGGTTCTTGGCGATCTTCTTGGCGAGCTTTGTTCGGGCCATGCGGTAGAGTTGACCTGCGCCAAGCATTCTCGCCCCTACTGTAAGATCGTGAAGGGGAGCCAGCCAGCCCGGAGTCTCTTGTGGTTGCTCCTTGGGAGTTGGCTGCCGTCTCGGTTTGCAGGTTCGTTGAGTGAGAGTAGACCTAATCTGCATAGCAAAATCCTAGCAAAGGAGGAGGCGGCGAAAACAACATCTTTGTTACAAGCTGTGCAAACGCCCAATTAGGCTTGCCAGGATCCCTCTCAGCGACAGGAGAGCGAGCGCCTCAAGTCGCTGAGAGGCCAGAAGAAACGGTCAATCTTTGAGACTATTGGGTGCGGCCAGGCTCGGTGGGGGCAGCCAGTCCAATAAAGATAACCATTCCGTCACCACCGGGGTTTTCCACCAGGTTGGTCGTGTAGTTGGGTTTCCAGTTGTTGGAGACCCAAACGTTGCCAGCCCGGTCAGGCACAATAGAAACTTGGCGCATCAGGGGGGTGAAGGTCGGTTGGTTGAACCCTGATTCATCCAGGCGAGTCCCGTCGCTGAGGCGAACAGGCTCACCGGCCGAAGGCAGAGTGAAACCGGTGGGTGGTGACAAGGGAGCCCCGACCGGCAAGCTAGAGGGGGAATTGGGACCTGCCAGTACGGAAATGCGCGCCTTGTCGTAGATATTGTTAGGGGGACCTACCTGCAGACCAAAGTTGGCTACCCAAACGTTGTCCCGGGCGTCGATGCGAACATCCCAGGGCCCGAGAATACCCCCGTCCTGAAAGGTTCCGACGATGTTTCCGCTCGGGTCGAGTCGGTAGACTTTACTGTCGCCACCGGAGGAGACCCAAACGAATCCCTCGGAGTCGATATCCAGCCCTTTGAGGTCTGCCCCCAAAACCGTGGTGGAGAGCAGTTCGAGCGTATCGTTGTCGGTCAGGCGCCAGTGGGTAACACTGGTAGGGGTAGTGCAAGGATCTCCGATGGTGGGCAAGCCCCTCCCGGCGGTGGTGGCCCAAACTGTTCCGTCCGGGGCGAAGGCGAAGCCAAAAGGGTGGCACTCTAGCGGTGCCTCTACTGTACGAGTGGGGTCGCCATCCAAAAAGACGACAATCTTGTTGTTCCCAACATTGGCCGTCCAGATATTGCCACTGGGGTCAACGATAAGACCCTGGACGCGATTGGTTCCACCATCATACCCGTTGGGACCTGAGACGGGAGTTCCGTCGGGTAGCAACTCGGAAACACTGCCATTTCCGTTCCCGCCTGGAGCGGGACCTGGGAAGAGCCCACCCCAACCGAAGTTGCCGACCCAGATGTGACCGTCACTGGGATTTCGAGCGATACCGAATCCAGTGCCCAGAATTCCGCCACCAATGATAGGGGATTTGGGCGTACCATTGGTACCATCCGACGGACTACCATCGGGTTTGAGAACCACGATGTTATTGGTGGACTGAGTTGTGTATTGGACGGTGTTGTTGTTGATCCAAGCGTAGCCCTTGTTGTCGAAAACGGTATTGGCCGAGCCGCCCCAAGGAAAGTCGGGGCTGCCTGTGTCGTTGACCTTTACGGCCAAGGTCCAAGCATCGGGCTGGCTGTCGAGCGTGGGTTGGTAGGGCTCTACTATCTGTGATTGCTGGTAGATCTCGGCGACGTTGTGGGCTGGGCGGCGAGCTAGGTTGAGCAAAGCTTCGATGGTGTTGGTGGGGGCCGGGCCGTTGATCGGTGTGGTCAACTCAAAAAGCCTCGGGCAGTTGCCAGTGGGGTCGTTGACGCAGCCGGCCAAGAGGTTGGCCAGATTTCGGGTGGAGCGTAAGGTGTTGGTTTGGTCGGCGTTGGGACCTTCGAGGATAACACTGGAGTGAGTCCCGGTGGAGACGTCGACAAGGTTTGCGTTCATCCCGGCGGCGATCTGTATGGGTAGAAGCCCACCCTGTAGGACGCCGTCGTGAATGAGTTGAGCTCCAGCATAGGCCCCGGCTACGGTGGTGAGTTCGTTGATGGTCACAAAGTGGGGGAGGGATGGTCCGATGATCGCGAACAGTTCGACCCCGTTCGGAAGACTCGCGCTGGCGACCAGAATTCCATTGGTATCGGGTTTGGGCACGTCTAGCAAGAACGCTCCATTGGGGCCCGACACGGCGCTGGAGAGTGGAATGGGATCGCCAGTACCCGTAGCGAGATAGAGGTTTACCTTGGCGTCGGCCAAGCCGCGCTTGCTGTCGGTGTTTCCGGTTTGGACAACCCCGCTGAGGACGGTTTGGTCGCCTCTTGCAAAGGGAGTGATCACTGTCGAACTGGTCGAGGAGCAGCCGACGAATAAGAGAGTCGTGAAGAGAGCGAGCAGAACTCTGTAGCGAATGGGTCGTATAGTCATATTGTAATGGTAATCCTCTCGCGTGCGCTTTCCGTGGAGTTTGATGGGGTCCCTTCTGATTGTGATTTTGAGGGAATCTTTGGGCAGGCGCTCACAGTTCCCAGAGCGTAATGGGGGCTATGATTTTAGCCAGGCGTTTTCTACAGATCAGTCTTTTGCTTCTCTCTATGACCGCACTCTCGTTGGCGCAACAGCGAGACTCGATGCTTCAGTTCCAGTTGAGCGATCAACTCAAGCAGAGCGCGGTACAGTGGAATCGGGGGGACCTCGATGGCTTCCTTGCCGACTATCTAGACTCGGAAGAGATGACCTTTACTTCCGGCGGTAGCATCCTCAAAGGGCATGACGCCCTGGAGCAACGCTACCGTAAGAGTTACGGTGAATCGGTCCAGAACATGGGGACTCTCTCCTTCTCAGATATTGAAGTTTGGCGGCTCGGTGAGACCCAGGCTTTGGTGGTTGGGCGTTGGAAATTGTCCCGGGACCAGGTGGACAAGGGGGTATTCAGTCTCGTCATGGTGAAAGTCGGGGACAAGTGGAAAATCATGCACGACCATACCAGCGCCAGCAAGAGTCCTTAAATCTCGCGTTTCGGTAGAAGTCTATTCACAGCTTTAGGTGAAAGTTTCGTGTGTAACATGATGTTCATAACAAACACCCCCCATTCTGAGACAATGTCCTCGGAAAGATAGACGTTCTAGCAGACGGGGCGGGGAAAACGTTTGTTCGTATTGTTAGGACTCATAAGGAGTTACACATAATGTATAAAGTCAATAATAAGGTAATGCACGCGCTTCACGGTCTTGGAACCATTGAAAGCATCGAAGAGAAAGAGATTCTCGGTAGCATTTCCACCTTCGCAGTCGTTGCATTCGATAAGATGCAAGTGATGGTGAATCTACAAAGCCGCAACAGTTCCATCAGAACACCGATCACCTCTGACCAAGTCGACCACGTGATGAACAACCTCAAGACCTGTACCCCAGAACTTCCCAGCAACCACAACCAGCGCCACAAAATGATCCTCGAGTTGATCAAAGCTGGTGACATCGAAAAGACCTCTCTCGTGGTCAAAGGTTTGACGATTCTCTCTACCAAGCGCGACCTCGCATCTCGTGACGCTAAGGCGTTGGAGCAGAGCTTGCGCCTCCTTTCTGAGGAGTTGGGCAACGCCGTTGGCTCTGAGCCAGAGGCACTGATCGAAACTCTGACTCAAGCTTGTCTTGAGAACGAGAAAGAACTCGTTACCGCCTAACTTTTGAACAAACCCTCGGCGATACCGCCGGGGCCATATTTCCCGCCTAAAGAAACTAGGCCAGGCGCTTTTGCTGCCCGGCCTAGTTTTTTTCCATTTGTGGAGAGCCTCCAGGTTATTCCCAG
>CAZVVF010000023.1:0-12984 GCA_964630575.1 uncultured Burkholderiales bacterium
CGTTGCATTCGGCACAAATATGTTTCTTTTTCCTACGCGCCACGTGAAGACAGTTCTCTGTATGCAGATCCAGACCCTGTCAGCATCCAGAGAGCAAAGGATTAGCGTCACCGAAGATGAACGCGCAGGCAATGAAGCCAATTATGATCATTGCCGGAGGTGGACCATCTGGCATCGCCATCGCTGAACGCTGCCTGACTCGCTGGCGGCCATTTCTGGTGGACTTGTCGGCCGAGCACCTGGCAGCCCTCAACAATGATGAGATCCACACCGTCGTCGGTGACTGCACCAGTCGCCTGGTGCTGCAAAAAACTCCGATCGCCGACGCTCAAGCGGTGGTCGCTGCCACTGGAAGCGATGAGGTCAACTTTGAGTTTTGTCGACTGGCGCGTGAAGATTTTGGTGTCAAGACGGCCATCGCCTTGATTCACCACGCTAGCCAGTCCGCCCAATTTATCGAAGCCAATTTCGTGCCCATCAGTCGGCCCAGTTCCGTGGCTGCGATCATCGAGAGTCGGCTGGACTCTGGGCGTCGAACCACAACCGACCTCGGTCTTGGGATGGGTGAGATTATGGAGGTTACGGTTCAGAGCAATTCTCCTGTGATCGGGAAGACGCTGGCCATCCTGAGGCCCAAATCTTGGCTTTTGGCAGCGATCTATCGCGATGGAAAGCTCGTTGTCCCTCACGGTAATACCGAGATCGAAGAAAACGATAAGTGTTTGCTCACCGGCGACCCGGCTGTGCTTCCCGACATCGCCGAGTACTTTCAAAGGGGCTCTTCGGAATTTCCCCTTCAGTTCGGCACCCGATATGGCGTTCTCGACTCTGGCGACGAGAGCGTCGTGGAGGAGGCCAAATATCTCCTTGAGAACACCAACGCCACGGGGTTACGATTCTTGGTTAAAGCCAGTGATTCCAAGGACACCGTGGGTGTGGCCAAGAGCGACGGTACCTACGATATCGCCACCTATACTCTGGATGAGAAGTGGCCCAACACTATTCAGGACGTCGGCGACCAACTCGATCTTGCGGCACACATCGTAGGTCACCGAGACCTCTCCTGGCTCCAGAAGTACGGACTCAGCCGGAAACCGCTCTATCAGGTGATGGAGCGCACCTCGGAGCCGGTCCTCATCTCGCGAGGGACCGCGCCCTACAAAAAGCTGCTTCTCGCGGTCTCTCCGAGTATGGGCTCGGTCCGTGTCGCTGAACTCGCCGTCGACGTGGCTCGCAAGTTGGTGGCCTCCCTCACCATCGTGGTGGCTTGCCCTGCGGAACTTGTATCCGGTTCGGAGTTTCGCCGCGAGGCCGAGGAAGCCGTCGAGAGGGCCAACTGGGTGGCATCGCTGTATGGGCTGAGAACGACCACCGAAATTCTGGAGGGCAATGAAGTCAATCAGGTTTGCCTCAAGGCCAAAGAGTACGACCTTCTTTTTATCGGTCACAGGAGAAACCGTAAGTTCACCTTTCTCAGACCCGATGTCTCCGATCTGCTGGCTTCTCGTTCACCGATCTCAACGATGGTGTTGCCATACCGACCGGAAGATCTGGGGCGCACCTACATGCGGCGTCCTAAGGCGACTTAAGCTATGAGCGCGTCTGCTTTCTCAACGGAGACTGCCAACTCTCTCTTTGTTGTGGCAGGCGGGGCCCTGTTCGTCCCGCTGCTCGCACGGAAGATCAAGCTCCCAGCATCGGTGGGGGAGATTCTGTTTGGCGTTTTAGTCGGACAAGAAGTCCTAAACTTGGTGCATTCGGGCGAGTTCGTTCATATCACAGCCGAGTTGGGCTTCTTTCTTCTCATGTTTATCGCTGGCTTAGAACTGGATTTCCGAAAATTGGAGGTGGGGGGAATGAAACCCCTGCTTCAGGGGCTGGGGGTAACGCTCTCGGTCTTTGTCTTGGCTTTGGCCGGCTGTTTAGGGTTGGGATTGAGTCCCTACGAAGGCCTGGTGGGAGGGGCCATCTCCATTGGGATTCCCTTGGTTCTCCTGCAAGAGACTGGCCTGGGCAGGACGCCCTTTGGCCAGAACATCATGCTGGTAGGTTCCATCGGTGAGTTCGCGAGCATTCTTTTGGTCACAGCGGTTGCCGCCTTTGACCACGCTGGCGGGATCAATTCGTCTTTCGCCCTGGAACTCGGCGAACTGGCAGGGCTCTTTGTGGCGGCTTATGTTCTTTTGGTTATCCTGAGAACCGCTGTGTGGTGGAGTTCAGAGTCCTTCTCCCGAGTGGCAGAGTCGCACGACCCTTCCGAGATCGGAGTACGGGCGGGGCTCTTTCTCATGTTTGCCTTTGTGGCAGCAGCGGCCGGCTTTGAGATCGACCCGATTCTGGGGGCCTTTCTAGCGGGCGCGCTGTTCTCGTTTGTCTTCCGAGGTAAGGGACCCCTGGAACTCAAGTTTATGAGTGTCGGGAACGGTTTCTTCGTACCCTTTTTCTTCATCTCGGTGGGTCTCAATTTCAGCATCGAAAAAGCCCAGCACGGTGATCTCTTTCTACTCTTGAAGTTGCTCCTGGTTATGGTCTGCGCCCGAATCCTGGCGTTTGCCTTGATCCCGAGGCAAAACAAGACCCTAGTGGGCACCATCGGTAGCGGGCTGCTTCTCTCGGCTCCGCTCACTCTGCTGGTCGTGGTCGCTAATCTCGGGCTCAAACTCGAGACGATCGACGAGACCACTCACGCCACCATCATCCTCTTGGCCGTGATAAGCTCCACCATCTACCCGTTCTTCTTTAAGCTGCTCGTGCCGAGTATTCGCAAATCTCAGCCCAGCCTCGAAGACAGTGGGCACTGAGTTCTCTCTCTAGCCCTCGTTTCGCCCCAGACGGGCCACGAGTTCGTCGGTGAACTGTTCGGTATTGAGATCGCCACCGAGGTCACCGGTCTTGCAGCCGTCGCGCAAACAGGCGTTGTAGGCCGATTTGATGGTGCTAGCAGCTTTGGCACACTCGTCATCTTGGCGTTCGTCGGCCAGATAGTTGAGCATCATAACTGAGCTCATGATCAGGGCCAGGGGATTGGCTATGCCCTGGCCTGCGATGTCTGGTGCTGATCCGTGAACCGCCTCAAAGCAGGCCGCGTCGTCACCGTAGTTGGCCCCGGGCACAACCCCTAGTCCGCCCACCAGCCCAGCGCACAGGTCGCTGACCACGTCGCCGTAGAGGTTCTCCAGAAGCAGGATGTCAAACTGGCTGGGATCCTGGACGAGTCTCATGCAGCCTGCGTCGATGATCTTCTCTTCGTAGGCGATGTTGGGATAGTCTTGCTGGTGAACCTTTCTCGACTCTCGAATGAAAAGTCCATCGGACATCTTCATAATATTAGCTTTGTGGAAAACCGTAATCTTCTCACGCTTTCGGTGAGTCGCGAAGCGAAACGCCCAGTGAGAAATGCGGTGGCAGGCTTTGGTCGTTGCCACTTTCATGGAAGCGACAACCCCTTCGGTGACCTCGTTTTCGATCCCGGCATAGAGACCCTCGGTATTTTCGCGAATAACAATGAGGTCGACGTCATCGAAGCGGGTTTTGACACCCTCCAGCGAGCGCACCGGTCGCAAGGCTGCGTAGAAATTGAGGGACTTTCTGATCGCTACGTTGACTGAGGTAAAGCCCTTACCTATAGGAGTGCTGCAAGGTCCCTTGAGGGCTACCCCGCACCCTTTCATGGCCTCGATCGTCTCCTCGGGAAGAATCTCTTGACCGCGCTCTACGGCTGAAACGCCTGCGTATCGGTCTACCCACTCGATGGGAGCGCCCACCGCATGCAGGACTTTTTTTGCCGATTTTGAGATCTCAGGACCTATTCCGTCACCTTGGATGAGTACTACGTCGTGTTTCATAGGCCGCCGTTTCGTCCTCTTCACCGTGAGCGCCTGTGTCTGGACGCACAGGCTTTGCCTGAGCACTTCGCTGACAAGAATGGAAAAACTCAAAGTCAACGAATCCAATTCGGTGAGAATGGCGTTGTCAGAGAGATTCCGTGGTCTGTTTTGGACACAGCTTCTAGGTGCCTTCAACGACAATTTCTTTAAGTACGCTCTGATCACTCTACTGGTCTATCGAGGCTTTGGGAATCTCGATATGAGCGAGGAGAAACTCTCTGAGTTCGCCTCGGCCATTTTCATCATTCCCTTCTTCCTTTTGTCGGCCACTGCCGGTCAGATCGCGGACAAGTATGACAAGTCCAAGGTCATTCAACGCCTGAAGATCGTAGAGATCGTGATCGGAGTCTTGGGCACGATAGGCTTCTTGTTCGAGTCTGTTCCCTTGCTCTTTGTTGGATTGGGGCTCTTAGGAGTGCAATCGGCTTTCTTTGGCCCACTCAAGTACGGGATCATCCCTCAACTCATCGCCGAAGAGGACCTCACCGAAGGCAACGCGGCTGTTGAAACCGGTACCAAGCTAGCGATTCTAGCCGGCACCCTCTCGGGTGGCATCCTGGCCAATTCGGACAAGGGAGCCCTGCTCTGCAGTGTCGGTGTTTTGCTGGTCGCCATTGCTGGCTTTCTAGCGGCCAAAACGATTCCCTCAGTGCCCTCGTCCGACCCCGATCTGGTGGTCGAATGGAACCCCTTTACACCGACCTACAGAGTGATCAAGCTGGCACATCAGACCCGTTCGGTCTTTCTCAGTATCCTGGGAGTCTCGTGGTTTTGGGCGCTCGGTGGCGGGTTGCTGACCTTGTTGCCAGTCTACGGCAAGCAGATCCTCATGGTCGAGTCCAGTGTTGTCACTGTGATGCTCGGCATGTTCAGCGTTGGGGTGGCGATCGGTGCTGTTCTGTGTGGGAAGTTCTCACTGCACCGCCTGGAGCTTGGGCTGGTCCCTTTTGGCTCGATTGGGATTTCGGTGTTCTTAGGTCATTTGGCCTACCTCGGTGCCCCCTTTGAGGTCCCGGCCGGTCAACTCATGGGGCTCAAAGGTCTAGTGGGTGATGCCAATGGAGTCCTTCTGCTGTTGGACCTGGCCGGAATCTCAATCTGCTCAGGTCTCTACATCGTGCCGCTCTACACGATGATCCAGCAACGGACGAACGAGGCCTACCGCAGTCGCGTCATCGCAGCCAACAACGTGATCAACGCTGGCGTTATGGCCGGCTCGCTGATCATTCTCTCGAAGCTGGGAGACTTCGGCATGTCTATACTGGCCAAGTTTGCTCTGTTGGCTGTTCTCAATCTCTTGGTAGGGCTCTACATATACACCCTGATCCCCGAGTTCTTTCTGCGCTTTCTAGCCTACATTCTCAATCACATACTCTATCGAATGAAGGTGCTGGGTGAATCCAATATTCCTAAAGAGGGTCCTGCACTCTTGGTTGGCAACCACGTCTCCTTCGTGGACTGGTTGGTCGTTTTGGGAGGTATTCATCGCCCGACTCGTTTCGTCATGTGGCATACCTACTACAACCTACCCCTTTTGCACTACCTCTTTCGAGACTCCGGAGCGATCCCCATCGCCTCCGGTAAAACCCATCCCGAGGTCCTCTCGGCGGCCTATGATGCCATTGACAAAGCCCTAGAGGAGGGGGACTTGGTGTGCATTTTTCCCGAGGGTCAGGTGACCAGGGATGGCGAGATCGGGGAGTTCCGAAACGGACTAGAAAACATTCTCGAGCGTCGGAGTGTCTACGTTGTCCCGTTCGCTCTCCAGGGGCTTTGGGACAGCCTCTTCTCCAATCAGCCGAATCGCTCGTTCGGCTCGAAGGTCGCGAGGCTATTCAGGCCCCGGGTCTCTCTGGTCGTCGGCTCACGACTCTCTCCGCCCCCTCCAACCTCCATTCAAGGATTGGCCAAGGACCTGAGGCATCGGGTCGCTGAGCTCCGCCAAGACAAGCGATGACTACGGCCTGTCAGAAGCCAACCTTCTTCGAACTCGCGCGTCAATGCCTCAGTCGCACCGACCGAGGCTACGATCTGCTGGCAGCCAAATTCGAATCGACTGCCTACGCAACCCCGATGCCATGGATCGAGGAGAGTCTCCAGAGGGTGGATGAGAGGTTTCCTATAGCGAACCCGAGCCAAAGCCAGGGAGCCGACCTCGCTTGCGGTACTGGGCGGGGGAGTCGAGCTCTGCGACGCTCTTGTCAAAAGGTTGATGGATTCGACTTCAGTGCGGGCATGCTGAGGGAAGCTTCACGGCTCAGTGAGGGCCTCACCGGCATGAACTGGCAGGAAGCGGATCTCGCTTGTCTGGTGTTGGCTCCCAAGAGCTACGACCGGATCGTGACCTTTGGAGCTTGGGGGCATATTCTGCCCTCCTTTCGAGGTCAGCTTCTTAGGCGAATACTCAGCGCCCTCAAGCCCGGTGGTGTCTTTGTGACGCTCACGGCCAACGAGCCTGAGGTGTGGGAGCGACGCTACTGGTTCAGCCTTGTCTTCGATTCGCTGATATGGATGAGAAATCGGCTCTGGTTTCAGGAGTTTCACATGTACTACAGGTTGAACAGCACGCAGTCTTTGAGCCGCAATCTAAGGGTGGCGAGCCGTGAACTCGTTGAGAGGTGCCCAGAGGAGTCACTGCCTGAGTTGTACCTGGAGCCGCTCACGGTTTGTGAGAGCTCTGCTATCACTCTGGTTATGCTTCGACGCGCTGGGTCCTGAGCTTAGGAGTTGGCCAGGGATACGGAAGCCAGACCCCAGCCTGATTCGCTCTGAACCAAGCTGTAGACCTCGTTGAGGCCATCTCTGGAAACGGTGACCCAAGCGCTCTGACCGTCGGAGGAGATCTCCGTGGTCCAGGAGGTCGGTTCGTGGTCGAGCGGCAGGCTGTTGAACATCATCTGAAGCTGTTGGGTCGACACGCTTTGGCGAACGCTCGGAGCGAGCGAGCGATGGGCGATTTTGTATTGGTTGATCTTGGCGTTTTGCAAGAAGTCTTGGACCACGGTTTGGGCGGCGAGTTGGGAGCGGTGAAGCGTGTCGACACCGGGGTTGCCACTAGCGGAGACGTTTGTGACCAAGAGCCAACCTGCGAAAAAGACCACTGAGCAGAAGACGATCGCCCGGCTCAAGACCAGTACTAGGGATTTCGTTCCACGCAAGGCCGATTCTTTGACCTCGCCACAAAACTGAAAAAACTCCATTCCTGTTTTGGCTACGGCCAGCCAGTCCGTTTTGACGGGTTCTTGTTTGGCGGGAAGAGTATCGATGACGGATTGGGGGCGTCTGTTGAATCCGGTTTGTTCTTGCCAGGCGGCTACCAGCTCAGGGGTGATGACGATGGTACGGTCGTCGCCCACAGCGGGAGCGGGACGCTTTGCGGTCTCGGCCGTCTTGACGGTTTGGGCGGTTTTGGCGGCTTGGCGAGCGGCGGGTTTGGCGACCTCATCACTCGCAGGGGCCACGGCTTCTTCGGGGGCCGCTTCAGGAGCGTCTTCAACGGCGTCTTCGCAGCCGGTCACATTTTGATGTCTCTTCAGCGAGATGGAGTGGCGGAACGAACGTCCGCAAGAACATTTGTGCTTTTTAACCTGTGTACCGCTTGCCATAGGTCAAAGATACTGGACGCGTCTCAAAACACTCTTAAATTTTTGTTTCAGGATCGCAAAACAGTCCTTTGAGCAGCCTGTTCTCTAACTACTCGGCGCTCGGCCGCTCCACCGCTGGAAAGAACTCTTGCAAGGAGCCCACCGTGTGACCCGGCTCGATGGGCGTTCCCAACTGCTGGATGTCGAAGACCGATTCTGGCAAATTGAGTGATTGTCTCACTCGGTCGATGGTGCTCGGTGCAAAGGGGTACAGCATGATGATCAAGGATTTGAGAATGTAAAAACTTGAGAAGAGAGCATTGCGGCGCTCTTCTTCAGGGTACCGATCATCGTGGGGCTTGAAATTGGTGAAGAGCTTGTTGATCAAGCGAGCATAATTTTCGATGAGAAAAAGTAAATCGGGGTACTCGGCCTTGGACATCAGTTTTAAGTAGGTGGCCACGATCTTCTTGGTTTCTGCGGCGGTCTTACCCAAGAGCTCTCCCTGAGGAACCTTGCCGTCAAATTTTGACAGAGCCGCAGAGATCGGCTTTTCGAACGCCGCGTTGAGCGGACCGCAGAAGAAAGCACACTTCTCGCGCAGCGTTTCGATTTCGAAATTGGACTGCTTTTTGGGGAGACTCAATTGTGATAGGTAATAGCGCACCTGGTCCGCCGAGAAACCGTGTTCCTCGATCAACTCATCGGCGGTGTAAAAATTGCCCGTGGACTTGCTCATTTTGTCACCGTTGATCAACAGGTGAAAGTTGGCATAGACATCGGTCAATTGGAGTTCGTCGGCTCGGGGCATGCCGTTGATGTCTTCTTGAGTTCCAAACCACAGAGCCCCTTGCATGACGACGTAGAAAAATACATTGTCACTACCGATGAACTGAGCCACTTTGGCCTTGGGGTTTTTCCAGTACAGAGCGTAAGTGTCCGGGTCCAAGCCTTTCTCTTCTAGGGCTCTGCGCGTAAAGGATAATGGAGCTATCAAAGAGTCTGGCCAGACGTAGAGCGTCTTGCCTTTCATAGCCGGATCGATCTCTTCGGGCACAGGAATCCCCCAGACAATGTCGCGGGTGATCGGTCGGTGGGCCCAGGCGTCGAGAAGATCGACCTCAACACCGGCAGCTTCCAAGGCGGATTTTCCTACCTCCAAGCTTTCCAGATCAGAAAACTGAACAACGACACGTTTGCCGGCGGCGTATCGGCTCTTGTGGGTGGGCAATTGAGCTTTGTGCTCTTTGTAAGTGTCCTCGAATCGATTGGAGAAGACGATGCAGGGCACAACCTGACCGATAGCTTCATTGTACACGGCCTTGCGCCAAGTTCTTTGCTTGCTTCGGATCCAGGTATTGAGGGGGCTGATGACTTTCCACATGTTCAACCACCAATGATCGGTGTCTCTCAGGACAGGTGTCTGGCCACTGACGGTGCTGACAGGGTTGAGCAGTTCCTCGGCACTGTGATTGGAGCCGCAAGAGTCGCACTCTTCGCTGTACGCACGATCGTAACCGCATTTCGGGCAGGTGCCCACGACATAGCGGTCGGCCAGGAACAACTCCATAGAGGGGTCATACCATTGCTTGCTGGTTCGCTTTTCAAGCATGTCGTTGGCCTGGAGTTTGCGCAGGATGTCTTGGCAGATCGTTTTGTGGTCTTCGTAATTATCAGGCCTCGATGTGCCTGAGTAGACATCGACTCCCACACAGTAGCGGTTCAGCGTCTCTTTTTGCTTGGCGTGGATCTCGTCGATAAATTCTCGAACGGGGCGTCCGGCCTTCTTGGCCGAGACTTCACTTGTGGACCCATGATCATCGGTACCGCAAACGAACAGAACATTGTCCTCACCGATCAACATCTTCATCCAGCGGCAATAGACGTCCGGCGGAACGAGGGCTCCTGCTAGGTGACCAACGTGGAGAGGTCCGTTGGCATAGGGCATTCCACCGGTTATCACGACTTTTTCTGGTCGGTCGGTGCGGGCGATGATGTTGGCTATTTCAGATTGAAGTTCAGACAGTTTCACAGTGGGGTCTAGTGCGATTGGCGAGGCTGAGGGTCCTTCTAAACTGCTGCACAGAAATGGCGTGCCCCAAATTTTTTTGGCAAAACACGCGGCAAAAGGTCAGTCCGGGCCCTTCAGTCGGGATATTCGAACTGCACAGGAGTCTCGATCTCCAGAAGGAGACTGTTCTTAACGGGACAGGTTAGGGCCGCTTTCTCGAGTTTGACTCGATCCGAAGAGCTGAGGCCCGACGGCATGGAGATGATCAAGTCGACTCTCTCAATGCGCCGAGGCGCCGAGGTCATATGCTTTTCTCCTCGGAAGGACAAACCCTGAAGGCTCAGTCCGCTGCGCTCTCCGACTATAGCGATGATGGTCAGCATACAGGCCCCCAGACCAGCCGCGACGAGGTCGGTGGGGGAGAAGCTCGACCCATCTCCCTGGTTGTCGATGGGGGCTGCCGTTTGGATCACGGTCCCGGAAAGCTCGTGGGTCAATCGGACGCCGAGTCCTCCTCGGTAAGTTCCAGATACAATAACGCTCATTCTATGTGTCCCTCTTCATAAGTTTGGCCCAGGAATCGTGAAGCCTCACGATTCTGCTGAATCGAATGTTGTCAGCTGTAGAGTTGATCTTCGGGTCGCTTCAGGTCGGCGCTGATGATGCGTTGAAGAAAGTGTCGTGAGCCGTCACCCTTTGCCATGCCCTGCGGTTCGAAGCTGTCTGGGGCAAATCCTGGCCTCATTTGCCAGGGGCATGGGCCCCAAGGACGAACAGCCGGTCATGTCATTTTTCGCCGATCTGCGGCGTCATATTCACCGCATATTGCTCGGTGAGGGGAGAGACTTCAGTCAGCAAAGGCGGCACAGCCGCATCCTCTGTTCTGTTCCCATCAGTTTGCAGCTCGCTGATCACCACACACCGGGAACGCTCGTCGATTTGAGTCTCGATGGCGGGCGCGCTCAGATAGAGGCCGTTCCGAATCGCTTGGGGATCTGCCGGCCCCCTTATCGGCGTGGTCAGCAGATGAAACTCGTTTTGGGCTACGAGCTGAGCGATTGCAACAATCGAGATGCCATCGTGACCGTGCGCTGGGTGAGACCGAGCAGTGTTGGCTGGGACGTTGGTTTTCAGCTCAATTTGGATGGCTCTCCCGGTTGGATACCCCGGATTCTCACCGAGTACGGCCTTTCCCAAGATGCGTTCCAGACTCGTCGAACCGGCATTCGAACTCCAGTGGCCCAGGAGATTGCCATCGGCTTAGGCGTCTCCCAGAGTTTCCAGGGATTCATGCTGGACCTCAGCTTGGGTGGCGCTGCCGTGGTCAGCCCCAAAGCCTTCGCACGATTTGTTCCGGTTCGCTTGAAGATGACTCTGGCCGATAGGACGGTCACCCTACCGGCCCAAGTCGTCCACATCCGACCCTACAAAGAAGAGGGCGACCTTCAAGAAGACGCCCAATGGCTTTGCGGAATGCGCTTCGGAGAGCTCTCTCGAGACGACGGCGAGTTGATAGGCCGCCACCTCATTGAGTCGCGCAGAGACGCGGCCGCTCTATGAGCCACGCCGATAGCCTCTCAGTGGTCGTCTTCGAAGACCTCGTGGTGCTTCTTCCGCTGCTTTTGCTTTCGTGACAAGACCACGCTAACGAGGCCTTCGGCATCTGGGGCAAAGAAATGAACCGCGCGGTAGCCGTCTTGGGCATAGATGTTGAGGGTGGATTCCAGCTCCGTCTGTAGGACACTGAGCAATTTGTATTCGAGTCGTCTGCTCACTGCTTCGTCTCGACAGTTTTCGCTTGAGCGGATTTTGAGGAACCGTTGAGGTTCGACGAGGGAGAGAAATCCTGCTTGATCAAGACCAAGGGAGTCATTTCGTCGGCGTTGCCCTGAGGGTTTGGCTTGAGAGCTTCCACGACGGCGTTTTTGCGGGTTGGGTCTGAGAGGTGGAGCACGTCGACCTTGCCCAGATCGTTGGCGTCCACAATCGCCACCTCGAATCCAGTCGCCGCTTTAATGGAGGCGCAGAGCTGGTCTCCTCTGGCCGGGCCCATCACCACGTGCTTGTCAAAAGGTGGTAGCGTTCCGGTGCAATCGTCGATGGTCGCAACAGACCGTCCGGCGACACGATAGAACTCGCCAGCCTTACCTCGGGCCTTGCCCACAGCACCGGCTAAGACGGAGAACAAGATCTTGCCGAGGCCGACCTCGCGGATGGCCATCTCCAAGGCGTAGGGAGAAGACAGAGAGCTGTTCATTTCAAAAAGTCTATTCAGTCGGGTGGCAAAGTAGCTCGGCTTGATGTCCTCGCAGTAAACGAGGCGGCCTTGAACGATGGCCACAACAGTCTCGGCGATGGCGATCAAGTCACCGGGTTTGCCCAAACCGTCGGTCGCTTTTTTGACCACTTCGATCAGATCCTCCCCAGCGCGGAGCAGGGCGGTCCGAAGGGGCACGACCATCTTGTTTCGACTAGAGGAGGCTTTCTTTTCGCTCTTTTTCTCTTCCTTGACGATCTCGGGAAGTCGCTTGACCTCCTCGAAGGAATCGAGCTCGAAGGTCAGCTCTTCCTTGCGATAATGCATAGGGGTGCGGCAGTAAAACTTGTAGTGGCAATCAACGCGAAAGGTGGACAGCGCGGCGAGGTGCTTTCTGATGTCGGGGGCCGATATCCAGATCTCCACGGTTGTCAGGAGGTCGGACCCAGGCTTGAGAACACAAGCCTCCCAATATCCATCGGCGCGAGGGCTCTCTCTGTTGATCCAGCGGCAGACCGGTTGGAGATCGCTATGGGCGTCTCCCACGGGTTGCAGAAAACAGGATGAATCGATGATGAGTCCCTGCTGTCTACCGGTGTTCTTAAAGGGAATGTTGAATCGAAGACAGGCTCGATTCTCGTCGGCAAAGAAAATTGTTTTCTCTGCTTTTCTGGGACAAAAATATTTCTAGTTGGATTTTTTAAATTATTAGTATAAATTAATTTTAACTTTTTACTGCCTAATTCTTTTTTAATAATCGCGCCTGTGGGTTTATAAATAAAAAATTCATCAGGAGTCACTCTGCCTTTCACCACATTTTCACCCAAGCCATAAGCGGCATTAATTAAAATCAGATCTTTAAAGCCTGATTCAGTGTCAATGGTAAACATTACTCCGGCGTTGGCTAAATCAGAACGCACCATTTTTTGCACGCCCACTGACAAATAGACTTTATCATGTTTAAAGCCCTGATCAATCCGATAAGAAATCGCCCGGTCAGTATATAAAGAAGCAAAGCATCTTTTAACGGCCTGGAGTAATTCTTTTTCACCCTTGATATTTAAATAAGATTCTTGCTGACCCGCAAAAGAAGCTGAAGGCAAATCTTCAGCCGTGGCAGAGGAACGGACAGCCACATCAACATTGGCAACCTGATATTTTTGCGCCAGTAATTTATAAGCTTTAATTATTTCAGCCACCAAATCCTCTGGCAATTTTCCTCGTAAAATTAATTGCCTGATTTTC
>CAZVVF010000024.1:0-4209 GCA_964630575.1 uncultured Burkholderiales bacterium
ATAAAGCGGAACACGGGAGTTTGGTGCAGGTGCGGTGGCGGCCAAACAACAGACATCCTGATTGTGCTGTGTCTTTTCGTAGGGACGAATCTCAGGATAAGTGGCATTCTTCTTCGGGGGATTGGTCACAGGAATCTCAACCAGGAAAAATGAGAGATCGCCGCATCTCGTAAGAGCTTGCTGGCCGCGAAGCTGAGGTACGAAACTCAGTGAGCAAATGAAGAGACGTTCGACCCGTAAGGGGAGGGCGTCTTTTTTGTTGTGCCGTCTTACAAGCTTCTTCCTCAAGGAAGGCTCCCTGTCAGAAAAGCTTGGCTAGGACGCTGTTTCGAAAGCCTGTGATAGGAATGTTCCTCACCTCTCTGAACCCTGGCTAAATGGCTTTTGATCAGGCAACCCAATATTTTTACGAACTCACCCCTACCAGAATTCACGATGGATTCGCTCAAGCCGGCTTGGAGTTGCAGCCAACTCTTCGCTGGATGAACTCGCTGGAGAATCGGGTGATCGGGGTCGAGGATCTCGAGGGTGAGCGCTGGGTCGGAAAATTCTATCGGCCGGGTCGCTGGTCCAAGGCCGCCCTAAACGAAGAGCACGCTTTTATGAGGGAGCTGTTTGAGGCCGATGTGCCAGTGAGGCCGCCCTTGGAACTCGAGGGGGGCGGGACAGTCGGTGAGATCGAAGGGATCCTGTTTTGTGTGTTCCCGCATCAGATCGGTCGGATGCCGGATGAAATCACGTTAGACCACGTCAACGATTTGGGCCGTCTGGTCGCCCAGATTCACAAAGTTGGGGAGCGTAAAACCCTGCACCACCGACCTCGGATCGGACCTTCGAGTTGGGGCCTCGAGTGCTTGAATCTGCTGAATCGAGAGAACGTGGTCCCAGAGCGCATCTGGATTCAATACGAAGACCTCGTTCTCGAACTCATCGATCGGCTCGAGGGAATGTTTGAGGAGTTTGAGGCTATTCGGGTTCACGGAGACCTCCATCGTGGGAACATTCTTTGGAGTTCCATGGGCGCTTCGTTTGTAGACTTTGATGACCTCACCACAGGACCCGCTGTTCAAGACCTCTGGATGTTACTCCCGGGAGGTGACGACGACGACTGGATTCTCAGGGAAGCGTTTCTCCGGAGCTATGAGAGTGTTCGACCCTTCAATAGGGAAGAGCTCGAATTGGTGGAGCCGCTGAGGGCCCTCAAGTTTGTCCGCCATGCTGCCTGGGTGGCACGTCGCCGAAACGACCCCGCCTTCGCCAAAGCTTTCCCTGAAGTGGAGACCGACGGATACTGGCAGAGAGAGTTGAGAGACCTGCAAGCTCAGTTGCGCCTGCTGTAGGATTCTCGCGAGAGTCTCGTGTCGCTAGAGAAATTCATAAGCTCACTGGGTGGCGATCGTGCCGACGGCGAGGGTCGCTTCACGGTAGACGCCAGGCGCGCTGAGCGGCTTCTAAAAGAGAAAGCCCTGAGCGACCCCTGGTTGGCTTGGCGTTGCCTGCTTCAAGGGCTGTACGCTTGCGGACCAGAGACTGTGACTATCAAGGTGACTCGCAGCCAGGTGCTATTTCGAGTGGCCTTCGAGGCGCCCTTGACGTTGCAGCAACTGATGGAGAACGAACGTTTCTTACTGGCCTGGCTCAATCTAGACCACTTCGGAGAGGCCCATTGGGAAGCGGAGGCATCGGAGCTTCGAGTCGATCTCTCAGGCTTCATTCTGTGGCGCTATAGAACCTCGAGTGCCCTGACTCAGCTTCTGAGCTATTGCAGTTGTTACGCTGCTCCTGTGACCTTGGTCAATGGAGAAACAGCGATCTCAAAAGCCTTTCCCGTCACCCCCAAGTACACGTTTTTTCAGTCAGCGAAGGGTGTTCGAGGTTCCCTCAGATTTCCGCGTCCCCTCAGCGAGCTTGGAGCCGATCAATATCGTCTCTTTGGTGTCGAAGGTCAGGCTGCTTCGCAGTTCTATGGTGCCATCGCCTTTAGGACGAGGCAGTCCTGGTCTCAGGTGCGTTGGGTCAGTCATGGCGTGGTGATCAAGGAAGAGCGGAACACGCTAGAGCGACCCGGACTCATCGTCATCGCCTCGGTGGAATCGCTGGGTCTCAACACGGACCTCTCGGGGTTTTCGGTTGTCCACGACGATGCTTACCATCAGTTCGTAAGCAAGCTCAAGAAAGAGGTCCTTTGGATGCTCTGAGTCTCTCAGTTGCCTTGGTTTAAGTTCTTAGCGGCGAAGGCGCTATGAATGGAAGGCTTGATGACGGTGTCCTCATCCTTGACCAGGGCTTGGGGAGGAAGCTGGTCGCTGATTGTCTTCAGTCCATCCATCTTCTTGCAGGCTGTTCCAACGGCCATAAACTCGATCATGTTGCTTCCCAGTTGGGAGATGAACGTCTTGATACCGACCACTTCATCGGCACCGCATGCATCAGCCTCCTTGGCGATCTGAAGGATCGCGTTCTCGCGAGCATCGTAAATGAGGGTGGTGAGCTGCGTGACCTCACCGCGGGACAAACCTTTGAAAAAGGCCGAGATTCCCCCGGTGATCCCAAGAGCGTACACTGAGACTCCCAAGACCAAGCGTATCGGCATATAGCCCAAATGAATGAGATTCCACATCTCCTGACAGGTGAGATGGCTGGTCAACGGACGGTCGTTGAACTCGGGTCCTAAGGCAGGATGGTGGGAGGCGGTTCCGATCATGAGCATTTCCGTGGTCCCCATGATCGGTAGAATAGAAGTTCTGATACCCACCACTGCATTGGCGCCGAAGCTCTTGGCGTCGGCTTCGATTCTCTCCAGCGCGAGGTGTCTGGTTTTGTTGAAAACCTCGGAAAATTGGGTGACTTCTCCTCGGGCGAAGGATTGCAGGAAGCCGCCGAGGCCGCCGCCGAGCCCTATCGAGTAGGCGACATTGCCGAAAGCGAAATGGATGGGCCGAAATCCAGCATCGATCTGACAGAACAGCTCTTGGCCACCAGAGGATGTGGAGAAGTTGCCCAGTGTTTCGTCCTGGTGCTTGAGCGAGGAGCCCACGCTCAAGAATTCGACGCTGCCCCCGTGCCAGAGCAATTCGCTGGTCACACCGGTGACGGCGTTGCCCCCTCGCTGCTGTCCCTCTTTAAGGAGCCTGTCCAGAGACAGCTTGCGGCCCTCGTGGATCACACTGGTGACTTGAGTGACTTCGCCACCGGCGAGGGTTCTGGCTGCAGAGGCGATGGAACCTAGAAACCCCATGGAGAAAACGCTGTTTCCGATGACTAAGTCACCAGGGGTCATCCCTAATCGCTGAGTACAGTAGATTTCATTGCCTGAAAGGCCGGTTACGATAGACATGGGGAACATATTATCCGAACCCAGGTGCTGACCTAGTGGACGAAGGCTAAATGTTCACCGCTTCAATCTAGAGGTACTTGGACCATATCTCGAAGGCTGCCACGCCCAGCATGGCGGCCAGAGAAAGAAGCCCTGCAGCAAAGGCGGGCATGCGGTGGGGCACATAGTTGCGGCCGGTGTGGATGTACGCGTGCAGGCAGCGACTGAACACGAAGAACCAGGCCAGAATCAGGGTCAGAGTGTTCACCCCGCCAACGGCGTAGAGGATGAAGCAGAGCGCGTAGAACATCATGGGAGCCTGAAACTGATTGTCCAGGTTGTTAGAGGCTTTGATCACGGAAGTGTCTGGCCACGCTTTGCAGTTGAGCGCTGTTTCTTTGAGGTCGACCTCCCCGGATTTGGCGACTCGGACCTTGCGTACCAACAGGAGCAGGTAGAGGCTCATGACCAGACAGATGTGAGCCAGTACGGGGACGAAGATAAGCTGTGGTTTCATGGGTTGATTCTCCTTGTGATACGGATACGATCGCGGCCTTTCAGCCTAGGGGGCTGGTCAGTTTTTTGTAGTTCTCAGTGGGGGTTCGGTCTCTAGGCCTCTGAGGCTAGACCAGGTGGGTCGCTGGGGTTTGTCCTCGTGCGGGAAACGGTGCGCCCCTTGGCAAGAGATGAGGCACAGGTCAGGGTTTTCCGTTGCCATGTAGAGATAATCGCCGTGGCTTTGACAGATTGGGAGTTCGGGGAGGTAGTCTGGAACGAGTAGGGAGGCCTCAACCGGGTAGCGGCCTTGATGGTTGTGGGAGTAGGCGTCAGCGGCTTTGGCGAGGACCTCAAGGTTGTTGAGGCAAGCCGTCGTTCGATAGTTCTCGCGCAGC
>CAZVVF010000024.1:4219-12962 GCA_964630575.1 uncultured Burkholderiales bacterium
GGACATTGGGTAGGTTGATTGCGGCGAGAACGGCAAAAACGGCTATGACCATGGGAACCTCGACAGAGGCGAACCCTTTGGACTTTCCAGGGGAAGGTCTAGTCAAAGCTCAACTCCTCCGGCCTGAGTATGACCTGATCGAGTCCGCCTTCGTAAAGGACGATCTGTTTGATCTGCTCTTTGGAGGTGTTGAAGCGCAGAAAGTTGGAACCAAAGGAGTACTCCAAGGGGATAAATCCCTCGCTCTCAGAGGGGGCGAGTGTACGGCGAATCTTGGACTTTGGGTCCCCCTTGGTCAATGCTTTTTTCCCTTCGAGTTCTAAGCTTGTGCCGTCGATGGCGATAACCACGCCATTTCTGAATTCGACTTTCGTATCTTTGTAGGTCTTGACCGGTCCGGATTCGCTCAGCGCAACCGATAAGATCTCTTTGACTTGCTCTTGTGTCATCCCGAGTTGAACTCGGTTTATCGTCAGCGGTGGACGGAGCTTAGGCGGCACAATTTCACTCGGCTTGGGAGACATCCTGAATCCCAGGGAGACTCCTACAGCCCAGGCGACACAGAGCACCGCAGGCAACAACCATTTTGATTCACGAAACGTCGACGACCTGACGAAGCTGATCAGAAAGATTGCCCCCACGGCCATCGCGGTTTCTTGGACGCCATCAAAACCGGGGATGTCTCTGGCCGCATAAAACATGAAACCCGACCAAAGGAGAAAGACCACGATCGAAACCGGAAGCCGCAAAGGCGAGTCGTTGTGGTCGGCCTTGGTTTCATCGCCGGTGTCTTGAGGACAGTCCATAGCATGGGATTCCACCCAGGATGCCTTCTCCCTTGGTGGGCCGATCCTCTAGCGACTCTTGGCTTTAACGAGGAAAGCGTTGAAGGATGAGGCGAATCGGTGGGCGTCCTTTTTGGAGTATGGCGGGGGTCCACCGCCGCCGATGAGACTGGCCCCTCTGAGGTCATCCATGAGGTTTCTGGTGGCCAGTTTGGCGTGAATGTTGTCGTTGGTGTAGAGCGCGCCCCGAGGGTCGAGGGCCGTGGCCCCCTTCTCCACGACTCGGGCGGCCAGAGGAATGTCGGCGGTGATGACCAGGTCTCCGTCTTCGGCCTGATCTGCGATCCAGTCATCGGCCACATTGAAACCGTCTGGCACGACCTCAGAGTGAAGGTAGGGGCTCTCGGGATGGCGGAGCGGGACATTGGCAACGAGAGTCAGGACGATCTCCTCCCGCATCGCTCCTTTGACAAGTATGCGCTTCACGTCGGCCGGAGTGGCGTCGGCGTCCACCCAGATTTTAAAGGAGTTCATGAGGCGCAGGCTCGCGGGTTCATCATAGGCTCAGGTTTGACGAAGAGTTGGGGCTTCCTATGGTTTCACAGTCGCTTCACATCCTGTGGCTAGTCTTGAACACAAGAGAGACTTAGGAGAAGGCTATGAACATCAACACCAGCTATGCACAGAGCGCTATCGGCAGAAATCGGTTCCGTCTTGGGTCGCTCAGCGAACCGAGGAGTAGCGGTCAGCCAGAGGGGAGCGAGAGGGACTCGGTTCAGGTCAAAGACGACGTGCAGCTGAGTTCCACAAAGCCGATGGGTCGTTTGCTCGACCGCTTCTCCGTCGCTTTGGGCGGGGTGACCCTCGGGCTCGGGGCAGCGGCTGTGCTGGCTGCTCCAGCGACCGGAGTGGTGCTCGGATTCGCAGCCTTGGCGACTCTGGTGGTGGGAGGGGTGTGCACGGAGGCTTCCGCGATTTTGGACCAAGACAAAAAGGCCGCTCCGGCCTCAGTGGAGGTGAGGCATCCCAACGGACCCGCTCACAATCCCACCATTTTGGGACCGGAATTTGAGGAGGAACGTCGGTTCTAGGCAACGCTGAAGGTCTAAAAATCCTAACGGTAGGGGGCGCCGGAACGGCGAGACCCTCAGTTTTTTCTCCACCAGAAAGCGGGCTTGAACTCCACTAGCAGGGAGGGCCAATGACCGAAGCTAAGCTTTGATTCGGTTGGGAGACGCGTTGATAAAACATCGAATTCGGTTGATTCCCGGTCCATCCGTGTGGCCATTGTGTTTGCTTGTGCTGCTGCTGCTCTCGGCAGGATGCCGCGGGCCAGAGGTGACTCCGGAGGCCAGTTCCAGCCCTAGTCCCGACCCAGTCCAGGCGGTCTTGGCTCAGGCTGACCGGCATCTTTTGTCCCAGGAGTTCGAGGAGGCTGCGGTCCTCTTCCGGGAAGCTCTGGACTCCCTGGATTCGGCCCAGGCCGGGGAGGCAGAGTTGGCAGCCGTGCGGGAGCGCTGTACGCAGGCTATGGTGGAGGCCGGTGGTTTCGTGGCTTCTAAGCGGCTTTGGACGGAGATAGCCCTCAAGAACCCAGACTCCAAGATGGAGGCCGAGCGCATGGTAAAACGAGCCGAGCGCATGATGCTCATGCAGGCCGACGAGCTATACCTTCAAGCCCAAGATGATTTCAAAGAGAACCACCGGAGCAAGGGCCTGAGTACGGTTCAGGCGGCGGACGTTCTCTACCGGATGGCCGGAGGCTCCAAGGAGCAACTCAAAGCGGCCCAAGAATGTATCGAAGCGAACGCCGATTAAACCCCAATGGGGAAACCTGGATGTTCAAAGGACTGACAGAGCCAGGATTTTAGGGGATGATGGGAGCCTTTCAGAGGCTAGTCGATAAACTCAACGGTACCGGTGGATACATCGTAGAGGGCTCCCTGAAAAATAATCTCGCCTTTCTTTTCGAGGTCTTGGAGCATTGGGCTAATCCGACGGATCTTTTGCACGGTTAGAAGAACGTTCTGACGGGTGACCTCGTGGGCGTATTCCTCGTTGGAAGACGAGTAGGGGCCCTCGATGTCAGCTTTGGCGGCTTCGACCGCTGGGTGGATTCGGTCTAAGAGTATCGTGAGATTGTTTCCTTGGATATTGTCTATCGCACTGTTGACCGCTCCACACCTGGTGTGTCCAACCACCAGAACCACTTTGGCCCCGGCCACTCCGCAACTGAATTCGATACTTCCGACGATGTCGGGGTTGGCGACATTGCCGGCAACGCGAGCATTAAAAATCTCCCCGATTCCCTTGTCGAAGATGATCTCGGCAGGGGCTCGAGAGTCGATGCAGCTCAGAACAACCGCGCCTGGGTGTTGTCCACCTTTGGTGGCCATCTGTTCTTGGCGGAAGTTGCGCGGCTTGAGGTCTCCCTCTACGAATCTATGATTCCCGGCTTTGATGGAGTTCAGGATCTCTGTTGGGCTCATGGCATCTCGTTGCGCCCTTGAGCGAATGTAGTCGGACGACTCGGCAAGACTAGAGAGACTGCAGAGTAGTAGCATGGCGATGGTCGCCTTTATCATGTCTTTGGTTTTCATACGCGCTACTACGCTAAGGTGGAATTATGACCTCTTAAAACTCAAGCTGGAGGTCGCCCTGCTTTTCCAGAGCGTTCTAGCAAAGGGACAAGGCACTGGTTGATCTTTCTGCGAAGTGCTGAGAATGGATCGAGAACAACGTGAGAGTGAATCTGGTGGCGCTCCGGTTCTTTCTCTTCTGGCCCTTGGAATCTGCCTTATGCTAGGGCCGCTCAATCCGATCCACGGATTGAGCACGAACTCTGTATCGTTGAGCAAGGCCGCTCGGCTTAAGCCTCCGGTTCCCGGCGAGATGGCTTCCAACGCAACGATGACTCCGCTTTCACCCGATGAGGAAAAGTCAACCATCACTGAGGTGCTCTTCGATGGCTATCTCAAATACAAGACCTACCGGGTGGAGCTTGTCGCTCAGGGAAGAGCCACTGATTTCAAGGGTGGTTTTGTCCACGGTCCCGGGCATCACTCGACGGCCATGGCAGCCCTGGTTTTTGACCGAGAGCTCAGACCCTATGTCATCCTAAAGACGGGAGACGCTCGACTCTCTAGGGCCGACCGTGAGGAGCCCTACGTGCAGGATGGATTCGTCGCCGGACGCATGGATAAGGAGGGGATGGACAGTTCCGGGGTGGTGTTGGCGGAACTGGCCGAGGAGGTCGGTGCAGAGGTCGTGCCCCACACCTTCAGGCCCTTGGGTGAGGAGCTGACACCGACCATGCCGCTGGAGTCCACGGAGTGCGACGCCTACTATTTGGCGGCGGTGCATCTCGTAGAGAAGCCGCTCGGCGATGGTGGGAAGATGGAAGTCCCGGCTCTCATCGGGGCCAAGTTGGTCGAACCGAAGCTGGCCATATCCCTGATGGATGAGGGCAAGGTCTCTGATGCTGGGCGAGCGAGAACCCTGTACGGTAGGGGGTTCAACGCCATCGGTTACCTTCCGGAGTTGGGCCTCTTCGTTCAGGATGTCCCCGCTCTCTTGGAGCGCTACGACACCCTCGGGCTAGGGGTGGTTCAAGATATTCGATCGCCGCTTGTGAGAAGCACGCTACCTAGCGAGGAGTCCGCCGACCCGAGGCTAGAGGCCCAGGTCAACGACGTCACCTGGACGGCTCACAGAGAGATTCGTCTCTCGCAGAGCCATACCATGATCGACGCGCTCACTCGGCACGCGGTGAGTCAGAACGGCAAGGTGACGCCTCTCGGTGAAGAGTTCACGAGTCAATATCTCAAGCTGAACTACGACCGCGTGAAGATGGCGTCGTACTATCGAGACCCGGTCAAAGGACCCATGGTCAAGCTGCTGGAGCAGCCTCGTCCGGCCCTCGCTTTCGCACCGGGCAAGCTCCGTATCATTCGTCGAGATGTGGCGGACTTGGCCTTTTTGAGGGAGCGACCGGTTGAGCCTGGGGAGTTGAAAGAGGCCAAACAACTGGGGCGTCAGAGCGGCGCATCGTCGGGTCAGTCGGACCTCTATTACCAGTACTGGGCCAAAGAGGTTCCGGCTCCCGAAAGGCCTCTCGGAGAGGGCTTTGTCCCCCTCGCTGAGGCCATCTCCCTGTGCCGCAGCGGTCACGGTGACGCCCAATCGGAGGCCCTTCTTCTCCGGCTTGCCGACGAGTTGCATTGGATCCCGACTCTAGGCATGAGTGTGGAGGACGCTCGGGCTGTCCTCGATCTTCAAGAAGGCCAGCGCACTCCGCCTTCTGGAAGACCCTAGGCTCGCAGGCTCGTGCCCTGGGTGAGTCTACTGGTAGGGCTCTGGGGGTAACTCCCGTTGCCAGAGATCGGCGACGGTGGCCTCCTCCTGGTCAAGTTCCTGGAGTTTTCGTACTTGGCCAACCATTCCCAATGACTGAAAAAACTCTATGGCTCCATCCATGGGGCGCAAGCGGAATCCGTCTGTGGGGAAACCTTCTGGGCCCAAGTCTACATCTGTTCGGATAGTGGCTAGATTCAGGTCCAGCAGAATGCGCTCTCTCTCCTCGCGGAAGGCAGCAGCGAAGCGCCCAGCCTTTTCTGGTTCGGCTAGAAGGGAGTGGATGTCGCCGTGCTCTGTGAGGAGTTTGACAGCTGTTTTTTGTCCGATTCCCTTAACGCCTTTGATGTTGTCAGAGGCGTCACCGCGAAGAGCCAACCAGGAGGTGATGAGTTCAGGAGCGACTCCGTACATCCGATGAACCTCCTTGGAGGTGATTCGCTGGGGGCGTCCGTTCTGACTCGTTCTCAAGAGTTCGATGGACGGACTGAGTGCCAAGACCTGGGCTAGGTCTTTGTCGTTGGAGACGATTGTGACCGGTTGTTGAGCCTCCACAGCGCGTCTGGCTAAGGTCCCCATGACGTCATCGGCCTCGTACCCATCGACGTGAATTGTTCTGATACCCAAGCATTCACAGGCCACCCGCACCATGGCCACCTGAGAGCGTAGTTCCACCGGAGGTTGGGTTCGATTCGCCTTATAGTCACAATCGAGATCGTGGCGAAAGGTTGGGCCTGGAGATTCGAAGACGGCAACCGCGTGGCTGTAACGCTGTAGCCTCCACAACTCCCTGATCAGAGCGAGTACCCCATACAGCGCGTTGATGGGTGAGCCGCTAGGTGTTTTGAGTTCAGGCACAGCGTGGAAGGCACGATGGATAAAGAACATCGTATCCAACAGGTAGAGTCTTCTTGGAGGGAGCAACGGGCCTGGCATAGTCATTGAGAAATCGTGGAACCTCTGAGACCTTCCTCGGGTGGGCCGCCTGGAGGGTTTGGAGGACCGACTTCTGTGCGGTGTTCCTCACAGAAAAGTGGGATCCTGGTGGCTAGGCAGTGGGCACCTTTGGGGAAGGGGGAAGCTTGCGAGGGGCCAAATACTATTGGGATAACGATGACCTCTCTGCGCACCACATGGGATCGATGAGCGACTTCGACCTCAACGCTTTTCTCGCCTCTCAGCAGTCTGAGGGGGTTTCCAAGGGTGTGGGAAATTTTACCATTTCTCACGAGAAGGCCAGTCAGAAGATGAGCCAATACAGCCTGCCTCGCGAGCACGCTTGGGTTCTGAAATTGGTGCAAGCCGCGGTGGCCTGGAAATGCTCGAAGCTCACTCTCAAGCAATCGAGAACAGCCTCCACCTTTCACTTTGAGTTGGATGACTGCTCTCGACTTGGGTCCAACCAAGACTTAGTATCGGCTCTGCTTCGCGCGGACCTGGAAAGCCAAGAGCCGATCGATAGTTTGGCTATGGCTCTACGAGTTTTGGTCGAGAGGGCTCATCTCTCGTTTCTGCTTCTTATCGATCGAGGAACCGGGACCAGCCAAGCTATCTACGCTGGGGTCTTCTTTGCTGAGATGGGTGAGAAAAAGAGAGCCCGAGAGCGGGAATCGTGGAGCCGGGGTGTGACCCTTAGGATTCACCACATTCCCCACACAGACACCAATCGCTTGCTCCTCAACTACATCCCGATACGTCACCATGGTTTGCCCATGCTCACAGAGCTAGAGCAGTACGCCTACGTATGCCCGGTGCCTCTGTACGCCGATGGTCGGCGCTTGGATGGGGTTTTGCGTAGCAGTTGCATGAATTGGAACTTTCACCGCAAGCCTCTGCGTCTGGCTGGTCTAGAAATTCCAGGTGACCAAGAACCGGAGCTTCCTATCTGCGATGATTTTACCAATCGAATTCTCACGGTTCACGACTCTACCGAGAATCTCAAAAACACAAGTTCCATCTCGAAGTACTCCGATGCTTATTTCGTCATCGGTATCGGGGTGCCCAAGCATCCATTAGGGAGCCAGAGGCTCGTGTCCCGGTCCAAGCTCGTTTGGGTGCGCAAGGGGGTCATCGTTGAGGAGCAATTCTTACCTTGCCTCACCAAGAATCTAACCCTTGCCCTGTTCGTCTCGGCCGAGGGGCTCAGTACCGACCTCACCGGCTTCCATC
This sequence comes from uncultured Burkholderiales bacterium, assembly GCA_964630575.1. Lineage (GTDB taxonomy): Bacteria > Vulcanimicrobiota > Xenobia > Xenobiales > JADMJV01 > JAEXNA01. Next base: position 11,527 of record CAZVVF010000024.1, read on the forward strand.
TGCTCCAGAACGAGGTCCTAGAGGGCAGACAAAAGCGGGTCATCAACCGAGTCATCCGGGCGCTCGAACTCGAGGAGATCGCGGCTCGAGATTTCTTGGAGAATCCAGAACCGGAACCCGCTGAGAGCGAGCCCAAAGCCGAGTCCACCAACCCTCTGATCGCGGTGTCGAGTAAGGTCTTTAACAGGATCTACGAAACCGTGGAGAAGAGCTGGAACCCCACTGTGGATTGGGAGAAGACGGGGGTGGGCCGCCGCTACCCGATGGAGTTGAAAAAAGTGATCGAAGACCTGAAAAAATACCTCGAGCGACGAGAGTTGGAACCGCAGGACGAGAGCCTCGGGCCCCGTCCTTGGGTTTTTAAGACGTAGTCTCGCACCCACAGAGGAGACTTTTTCGATGGGGAGGCTGGTCAGGAACTCTCAGACTCTTTTTGCGGTTGGATCGATCATGCGCTCTTTATGGCTCTTGTTACTCTGGGTCTGCTGCCTGACTCTGGCTGCAGCTGAGGACCGATCATCGGAGGACGTCTGCGGTCATTTTGAACTCTATAAGGGGAGCAGAGTGGGACGGACGCAGAGCTTTGAGAGGTTCACCGAGAGTCGCCACGCCAATCGCCCAGGGCAAGGGCGCCGTGTGATTGTCATCGTGCCGGTTGGTGACCTCCCGTCGAGACTAGACTTCGTGAGGTTAGAACAGTTTTTGCAGGCCTTTTTCCAACTTCCAGTGCGCGTGGAGCCCACCCGTGCTTTGACTCCGGACCGGGGTGGGTGGGCTCACAGCACGGACAAGTATTCGGCGGATTACCTTCAATGGACGATGCGCCGATCTATGCCAGAGGACGCTTTCTCCATATTGGCTCTCACCGACGTTGACCTCTACGCTGAGGATAGCGGTCCCAAGCGTTTGCTCTTTGGCCAGGGACATTACTTCAACCGCTCGGCTGCGGCGAGTCTCTATCAGCTCACCACCTCCGAGACGGAACTGCTTCACCATCGGGCCTTCAAGCTCGTCGCGCACGAACTCTTGCACACGTTTGCCATGCGCCACTGCTCAAAATTTCGCTGCTTGATGAACTCTTCTATGAGCGTGTCGAGCAGCGACGCGAGACCCCTCCATCTCTGTCCAGACTGCCTCGAGAAGCTTCAGTACGCCGTGGGGTTTGACCCTCTGCAGCGCTATCGAGACCTGGAGCGAGCCGCCAGCGCTGCGCTTTCGGAGGATGAACTCTGGTTCAGCAAGCGGCGCGCTTGGTTGGAGAACAACTAACGAATCCGCTTGAGCAGGTCGTCGGCGATAGTGGCAAACTGCAGTATACCGTGCCGTTGAGAGTCCTTTTTGAAGTCCTCTATTCGATGTCTAAGAGCTGTTGGGTCTTGTCCCAATAGCACGAGGCCTTGGATTCGGTCCACCTCACCCCACAACTCAGAGCAGCT
>CAZVVF010000025.1:0-12871 GCA_964630575.1 uncultured Burkholderiales bacterium
GAGCCCATCGTGCCTAGCCCTCAGGCTCCGATCCCCAAGACCTCTCCGACCGCGGCCAAGAAGAAGACCACCGGGGACTCTATTTTTATTCGGACCTTCGGCGGGTTTCGACTGGTGCGCGGTGACCAGGAAGTCGATGAGGACGAGTGGCCAACTCAGAAAGCTCTGCGTCTATTCGCGCATCTGGCGGTCAGTCGGACTCCGATCACAGATGGAGCGATGATGGAGATGTTGTGGCCTGACGCTCCCGAAACGAAGGCCAGAAACTCTCTTCGAAACGCCGTTCACCAAGTTCGTAGCGTCTTGAAGAAGATCGATGAGCGACCGCCCTCGAAGCTCCTCGTGCGTGGTCGAAAAAGTGGCACGGCTCGCTTGGATTTTGAGTACGTTCTCGATGTGGAGCTTCTCGACCAGTACCTCAGGGAAGCGTCGAGTGCGGCTGAGTCAGGCGATACGACGACGGCCATTGAGCGCTCGAGGTTGGCCCTGGACCTGTGCAAAGGCGAGTTTCTTGAGGGGTTCTACGACGAGTGGGCTGAGAGTCTGAGGGTTCAGAACCGCGAGCTCTATCTCAAGGCCCTGGGCACCCTGGCTCAGGCCTATCTCGACGCTTCCCACTTTGAGGAAGCCGAGGTCGCGGCCCGACGTATGCTCCTGCTCGATGACCTCAGGGAGGACGCGCACGAGATAGCTATCCGCGCGCTCTCTGGCGATGGTCGGTCCGCCGAGGCTATCCGCCACTACGAAGAGACCGTCGACCTGTTTGAGCGCGAGATAGGCGTCTCACCTGCCAGTCTCACGTCGGTCTTGCAAGACACCGGCCTCATGCTTTAGCCCGATCAGGGCAGGGGGAAATCTGTTTCGGATGTTGGGCTCTAGCAATGTTCACAACCTGTTTCTTGTTTCGCCAATGAGCGGTAGGGTACACTGGCAATAAGGAACTCTAAGCAATTGTCTTCTATGACTCCAGATAAGGACCACAAAAAGAACCCTCGAGACCCGGCCGGACCGAGGGCCATTAGCGACCGCAAGCCAAGACTTTTCCTCGAGAAGCCACCAGGATCGCCTCCCTACTCTCAAGAGGAGTTCGACGAGATGGTGCCAGCTTTTATGCACCGGGACTTCTATCGCTCTCAAGAGGGTGATTTCGATGCCGTTCAGCCTAGCGGCAGGCTGGAGCCGATTCGCCAGAAGCGTCTCCAAAAAGAGCCCCCACTTCAACTCGGCCGAACTCCTTCTCCCAGGCCTGTGCGCGAAGCGCCCACGCCTGCTGAGTCGAAGCCGGTGTTGACCCCGCTGCGCGGCGGTTCGGAGCCAGAAGATATGCCGGAGAGAGATTTCGAGCCGGGGCAATCCGACACGGTGGTGATTCCGAGACAGACCTCTAGGGCGAATCAGAATTTGCCTTTGGTCGCTTGTCTGCTCTTTGTTGTCGGGGTTTTTCTGTGGCGCGAGCAGACTCGGCCCAATCTTCAGGACCAGGCAGAGCTGCCTATCCCACAGGCTGTTGTGGTTGTGGATGAGAAGGTTGACCCGAACGCTTCTGTTCTGAGGAGTGAAGGCCCCTACCCAGAGATGTCTCCGGAGATCGTACCAGCGACTCAGAGCGAGCCGGAGGAGACGACTGTAGGCTCGGAGATGGAGCCTTCCGAGGAGCGTTCGCTCTTGGATGAGGCCGCCCACACGGAGCCGGCCATGGAGCCGATCCCCGATTCGCCCGTGACGCTTCCGGCTCGAGAGTCATCCGATCAGCGTGCCGCCATTTTGGAACGAATGAGCGAGGGGACTGTCTCCAGCGGCGACAGGGAGACCCGAGCTGGGGTGGACAGAGAGGCTCCGGCCCCACCTGAGGACGAGTCGCTCTTTCCGGTCATCGAGGAGCCCGCGCCACAGAGACCTGTACCTCCGGTGCAAGCGAATCCGGTCTCTGAGCCGACGCACCCTGCATCTAGTGCTGACCTCTTCCCTGCGGACGTGGAGGTGTCGGTCAAGCCGCCAAAGCCAGCTGTTCAGCAACCGGCGGTTCAGGCTCAGCCGGCGCCTGTTAGCTTGCCGGTGAAGGTTCCTGCGAAGATCCCCGCTCAAGGGGAACCGTATCAAATCGCAGAACCAGACCTTTAATGGCTGCTCGATTTACAGATCTTCAAAAAGACAAACTCATACACATGTTCGAACTCCTCGACGTCGATGGCAATGGAGTTTTGGAGTACGACGATTTCAGAATGGTCGTTGATACCATGGCCGATGAGCGGGGATTGGACCGCTCCAGTCGGCGATATTTGAGCTTGCTAGCCGGTAATAAGCGCCTCTGGAAGATGTTTTCGCGACATCTCGATATCGACAACGATGGCCAGATCACTCTGGCCGAGTGGCTGGCCTTTCACATCAAGGCCTTCGTCTCGGACCCCGTGGCCAATGGGCTCGACCCTAAGTTTTCCTCAGCGCTGAACTCGACTGCGAAGTTCTTTTTGGAGCTGTTGGATTCGGATGGCGACGGTGTGGTTTCCGTCGAGGACTACGTGATGTTCTGCGGGGCCTACAACGTTGGGGAGAACGAAGCACGGATCGGCTTTGAGATGTTCGACAGAGACGGAAACGGCCAGCTTTCTCAAGAGGAAGTGATCACGATGGTTCAGGAGTTTTACCTCTCCGACGACCCCGAGTCATTAGGGAATCTCTTTTTCGGGAACCTGTGAGGAGTCTTTCTCCTCTTCTTTAACTTTTTCGGGGACTTTTTTCGACTGTTTGTGAACGCTCTTGTCAACAGTTTGAAGCGTGAGCACTGGGGCATGCTTGTGGCTCGCTAGGATACGGTCTCTCACTCGCTCAAGGTTGCTTCGTAAGGCGAAGATGTCGGCTCCATAGGCCGGCGGCATGGTGGCGAGTTTGCGAGCGGCGTCCTCCATGGTCGAGAGCTCTTCCATCAGCTCCTCAAAAGGAACGAGGCCGACCTTGTTCTCAAGTCTCTGAAGAAGCCGATACCTGTTGTAGATCTTGCGCTTCATGCTCCAGTTGTACACGGGGGGAAGCAGTCTCACGATCGGTATCATCAGGCCCACGAACGGAAGGAGCAAGATGGCCATTCGGTCTAGGCCTGAAGCGAGGTAGAAGGATAGGTGCCGATAGAGAAAGCTCAGCCCTCTCTCGTAGAAGTGTCTGGCTTCTATCTCGATGGGGAACGAACAAAACTGCGGCGAGGGAAAGTCGCCGTGCTCGCTCAGAATGGTTCCTTCCCCGTGGATCTCCTTGGCTGCCGACAGGATGACTGGAGGGAGCGCCTTGTGGAAGCCTTCCCTCACCACGAGGGTGGCTGCAGGTGCCAACAGTTCGACGTCCTGGGCCGGGATGCCGTTTTTGAGGTCTATGACGCCGGCGTAGAGGGGGAGCCGGGAGAGGAACTGGTGTCTTCGCTCGATAGCGTGGGCACGCTCGAACTGCGCGAGCTGAATCCCCGGGGCTGCGAGCATTCTCTTGACCGCTGGAATGGTCGGAGACCCTATGAAGAAGACGGCGTCGATCTCGCCGCTGTAGAGTTTCTGCTCGGCCTCTTCACCGCCGATAGGCACCGCCGTCATCTCTTCTAGAACCTCGGCGTCACCGAGCAGTTCGAGGGCGATGGCGCGGGTTCCGCTGCCCTCTGGGCCAATGGCGACTCTCAGCCCTGCGAGTTGCGAGAGCAGGGTCACCGGCTCATCGCTCTTCACGAACACCCACAGGGGTTCGAAGTAGACGCTGCCAAGGCAAACGAGCTTGACCGAGTCGTCCGGAGATTTGAGTCCGCCCTGGACAAAGGCGATATCAGCTTTCCCTTCGCAAAGCAGCTTGAGGTTGTCGGTTGAACCGCGCGTTTCCAGGACCTCGATATCCAGTCCCTGCGGGGCCAATTCTCGCTTGAAGCTCTGAGCGAACTTGTTGTAGGCGCCCCAGCTTGAGCCGCTGGCAAATCTCAGTGTTTTGGGAGGTGGGGCTCCAACGAAGGACAGGGCCAGGAAAAATCCTATCAAGGTCACGGCTATGCCTGGGCTCAGAATCGCCCAGAATTCGCGGTTGAGTGAGGGTTTCTCCATTTTTAGTGCGGCTTTAGCCACGACTGAGGAAGCCCAACCCGTTCATGGCTCGTTTTACGTCGTGAATGTCGGTGAACTGAAGGACCCGGAATCCGGCTTTTTGAGCTGCTTCGAGATTCTCCAGGCTGTCGTCGATCAAAAGGCAACGGTCCATCGGTGTGTCGGCTAACTCGGCGGCCTTTTTGTAGACGGCGAGGTCCGGTTTGCGCAAGCCTATTTTGCAGGAGAGGACCACGGGGTTGAAGTGGTGATAGACATCGAGGCGCTGCATCACAATGGCGTGCTCTTTGATCACGTTGCTGAGGGCGGCGACGCGGACGTGAGCTTTGAGGCGTCGAATCATCTCGATCATCTCTTTGTTGACGGTCATGTCCTCGGTGAGGATGCCCTCCCAGAACCCTTTGAACCTCCAGGCGGGTATGGCCTTGGTGTTCGCTCGCTCAGCGAGGTCGCGGCTCACTCTCTCCCAGAACTCTTGGCTCTGGATCTGCCCTGTTTCGAGCTCGGGAAGGACTTTGGCGGTCGCGTCCTCGAGCAGTTGGGGATCGCATTCGAAGATCTCGGAACCATACTTGAGATAGTCCAGCATGGGCGCTTTTACGATCACTCCGCCGATGTCAAAGAAAATCGTTTTGATGCCTCGCCTCGATTTGAAGAAGCTACTCATCGTTTAGGGGAGAAACTCGCTTCGGGATGGGGTCTTGTTGAGTTCTACGCCGGTGCTTGTACCACTTTGAATGACCAACATCCCGTCGGTCGGCGAGGAGAAGCGCGTGATCAGAACGGGGTGGGGGTGGTAGACTATGCGAAACTCGTGCGGACCAGGACTCGGGAACAGTCCCAGTGGTGGCGAGCCGAGCAAGGTCCCGTCGACATAGACTCGGGCACCGGGTTCACCAGAGAGAAGGATCACGGCCCCTTCTCCTCCGACGTCGAGGGCTTTCTGGACATCCTGCTTGGCCGACTGGGGGCTAGCGCCGAGTTGAGAGCTCATGAGTGCTTTCTCTAGCAGTACCTCGGGAACGGGTTCGGCCTTTTTGAGCTGCTCATAGGCTTGCAGGGTGCGGCCGCGCATTCGCTCAAAGCGTGAGATAGCGATAGCGACACCCGGCGAAAGGGTGGACTTGTCCGAGAGGGGAGTTACCAGAACGGCGGCCTGATCAACATCGCCTGCCTCGATGAAGAAGCGGGCTCCCCAGAGTCGAAAGACCTCTTCGTCAGGCATCTTGGTCAGAGCCTCTTGATAGTAGCGGTTCTGGTTTTTTCCATCCCCTTTCTCTCGGGCCTCCACGGCCTTCATGAAGAGTGCGGTTCCCGATTCCGGTCGGGCTCGGGCGACCTTGGTCCAGGCCTCAAAGGCGGGTTCTGAAAACCCATACAGATAGTGAAGTTTTCCCGAGTAGAAGTCGAGGACGGCCAATTGGGGATGACCGGGGAATCGGCTTTTGAGGTCCGCGATCCTCTCAAGGCCGTTTCGATAGCTGCTCTCCAGGGCCCGTCGGCCCCCGGTGAGGATCAGGTTGCGCTTGGCCGAGTCGTCGTTCGGGTCTTTGGCGATCGCGGTTTCAAAGGTGGTGATGGCTTCGTCGAACTGTCCGTGAAGATAGTAGGCGAAGCCCAGCGCATTGTAAGACTCGAGTCGGTCGGGGTAGGCTTTGATCAGGCTCTGGAACTGAGAGATGGCACTGTTGAAGTCGCGCTCAGCTAGGGCCCGATCGGCGGCTGCCTTCTGAGCTTCGTAAGATTGTGCCCAGCCCGTCGTGTTGAGGACAAGAACGAAGAGAAGCACTGAGAGTATGGAATACGACCTAGCCACAAACCAACATTTAGACGAGCGCTGACCTACTCCTGGAGAGAAATGAGAAAAGCGCTGTAGGGACAGCGCTTTGAGGTGGCGTGATTGCAGCTATTCGATGACGATGGTCTTTCGTTGACTCTCGGCAGACTTGGGAAAGGTCACTTCCAGGACGCCATCGACGAAGGTCCCTCTGCTGTTTTCTGCATCGAGCTGATGCGGGATCTTGAGCGACCGGGTCACGGTACCGTAACTCGACTCTCGGAGCAGAGACTTCGCTCCCTCAGGCATGGCAGGCTCGTTCACGGTTGCGGTGACAGTCAGGATCTGCTCCTCCAGCTCGATCTTGATGTCTTCCTTGTTGGCTCCGGGAAGGGCGGCCCTCAGGACTAGGTTGTTCTCTGTCTCGTAAACGTCGAGGGCCAGCTTGGGTCCTCGGGTTTGGCTTCGAGGGTAGCCGTTCTGATGGAAGGTCCGCTCGAGTAGGTCGTTGAGTTCCATCACATTGGAGATTGGTTGCCATTTCATTAAGCTCATTTTGCCTCCTTGGTTTTTCGCTTTCGTTCTTGTCCTCATCATATCGCGACCTCGTTAGAGTCGGCTTTCAATCGGGTTAGAATTGCGTAAGAGCCTATCTTTTTGAGCCAGATTTGCTTATAAAGGTATTTGTCCCAGGGACGGCCGTTAGGAAGCGGCGAATGTCGGACTGGGGTTGAGTTCTCCGAGGTAAGGGTGGTGAGGGGTATTTTTTCCAGAAAGAAGACGAAGAAGCAGAAGCAGGCTGCCAAGAGGAAGAAGAAGGGCGCCGTTCCTCCGGCGCTAGATTCGCTGGAGGTTGAGGTGGACATCGGCGATGGTCCCAACGCCCTCAAGGTCTTGGAAAGTTTGCTCGGCGAGGTTGTGGAAGCGGGCGGAGGTGGCTTGGGCGTCTTGGTCACAGCCGCTGACGGGCGTCCTCGAGCTTCGACCTATGGGTTTAACCTAGAGGATGAGCAGGTTCTCAAGCCGCTCATGGAAGAGGCGGTCAAAGAGTTGACCGATGCGGGGGATTTTAGTTCGGAAATGGTTTTGAGGCTCCGTCAGCAGTCCGGAGCAGCGTCGGCTTTGGGGATTCCCGTTCGAGCGGGCGGGCGCTCGGTGGGCATGTTCTGCCTTCTTCAAGATGCTGAGGACGACAAGCTCCTCAACGCCTCTGGGATTTATCACCTGATGGCCGATAAGGTGGAAGTCACCATTCAGAATGCCCGTTTGTTGAAGCGCCTCTTGACCGAGAGGCGCTGGCTGGAGGCCGTGGTCCAACACTCCTCTGATGGGGTCGTTATCCTGGACCGAGACGGTTCTGTGGTTGGTTACAACCTGACCATGTCAGAACTCTCGGGCTGGGCAACGGGAGAGGCTGTGGGGCGGCCCTCTCACGAGGTCTTCCCCCTGAGGCTCGAGGCTCGGCCCGAGGTTTCGACTTCTCTGGTGCGCATGGGGCAGCGCTTTTTTGGTGAGAGGACCGAGCCCATGGAGGCTCAGATGGCCGCTCGCGGTGGCCAGATTTTGGATGTAGAGGTGACCGGCGCCCCTTTGTTCGACGAAGGGAATAGCCCCCTCGGCTGGGTTATGATGCTCAGGGATATCTCTCGGCGCAAGGAGATGGAGAAGCTTCAGAAGGTTTTTCTGTCGGCCGTCTCTCACGAGCTTCACACGCCTATCGCCATCATCAAAGGCTTCGCTGGCATCATGGCCGACCCTGAGATGGAGCTCTCGAAAGAAACGATTCGGGATAAAGCCAACATCATCATCGAGGAGAGCGATCGCCTGGAGAAGATGGTGAAGCAGATGCTGGAGGCCACGCGCATCCAAGCGGGGGGCCTCAAGCCGAAAGTTGCCACCGAAAATGTCTCGCGATTGGTGGTCAGGGCTGTGGAGAAGATCCAGCCTGTCGCAGAGGCCGCCGGGTGCCGGGTCACAGCCCACGTGGAACCCGAGAATTTTCTGGCTCTGGTGGACGGAAGTCGACTTCAGCAGGTCGTGATAAATCTGCTTGAGAACGCAACCAAGTATTCCAAGCAGGGTGAGATTGAGGTCGTGGGTACCTTCACCGACCGAAATTTGATGATATCCGTAGGTGATGACGGGCCGGGTGTTCCTCAAGAGGATAGAGAGCGACTCTTTGAGCCGTTCGTTCGAGGCAGAACTTCGGCTCATGCTGGGGGCTCGGGCTTGGGTTTGTACATCGCGAAGGCCATTGTAGAGGCCCACGGTGGGACCTTGTCGCTGAGTGAGAGTGCAACTGGCGGTGCCCGATTTGTGATCAGTATACCAACTCGAAAGAAAGAGGAAGTCTAACAACATGGCTAACGAATTTAAGGATAGGCGAATTTTGGTGATTGAGGATGAGCCCCATATGCTCGATCTGATCCGAATCACTCTCGAAGGGGCGGGTTTCATTGTGACCGGTGCTCTGACTGGGACCGAGGGGCAGGAGAGGTTGAGGGCGGAGTTGCCGGACCTGGTGGTGCTCGACTTGAACCTTCCGGATATTTCCGGGTTCGATGTTCTGCGTCAGATACGGCAGACCGTGGGGGTTCCGGTGATTATGGTCACGGTCCAAGCGAGCGAGGACGACCGCATTTTGGGTCTTGAGCTCGGGGCCGATGACTATATGGGTAAGCCTTTCAATCACCGAGAGTTGGTGAGCCGAATCAAGGCTGTGCTCCGTCGAACGGAGACCCCGGCGCCCGTGAGCCGTGGATTGGTAGAGATCGATGAACGACTTCAGGTGGACCTGGACCGCAGGGAAGCTGTGGTGAACTCTGAGCGCGTGCACCTACGACCGACGGAGTTCAAGCTCTTGCATCAGTTCATCAATCACCCCGGACGGTTGTTGACCCACGAGACACTGCTGTCTCGAGTCTGGGGCCCCGAGTACCGAGATGACACTCAGATTCTCAGGCTCTATGTCACTTACCTCAGAAAGAAGTTGGAAGAGAACCCAGCGAAGCCTCGTTACATTTTTAATGAGCGAGGATTGGGATATCGTTTTGCCGCTTACCGAGAAGCCTAGGTTTTTCTCGCGGTCGGTACGGACCGCCAACAAAAAAAGCCCCTCGCCTAAAAAGGAGAGGGGCTTTTTTTGTTGTTTTGGCGGTTCTATCGAGCGACCAGACCAACAGAGTTGGGAGGAAGACCATCGATACCGGTTATGGGATTGACGAGTCCGTCAGCGCCTACGGTGTAGGCGGAGATGGTGTCGTCGTCACCGTTGAGGACGTAGAGGAACAAGCCATCGTTGGAGATGTCGAGGTCTATCGGTCCGGCGCCGGTGGCGGCGTTGTTTCCGTCGCCGATCAGCGAGAGGTTACCGTTGGGATCGACATTGTAGATGGAGATGTTGTTGGACAGGGTGTTGGTGACGTAGGCGAAGGCCCCGTTATTGGAGACGTCGACCCAGCAAGCAGCGGTCTGATTGTTGGCGATGGCACTGGACACGGTGGATACGTTGCCAGCGACGCCGATCAGGTAAGACGAAGCCGAGCTTCCACCAGGAGTCGCGCCGTTGGCTTCAGAGACAACCATGATTCCTGCCGGAGTGAAGTCGAAGCCAAACGGTGTGTTGCCAGCTGAGGCTTGCGATTGGGGCGGACCTGCTGCGGCGTTGGCGTCGAGCGTGTAGGTTGTGATGTTGTTGGTGTCACGCTCGGTAACGACCAGAAGCGTACCGGTTGGGTGAAAGGCGATCTCGGCAGGGTTGGGATAGTCGCTGGATAGGGGTTGGGTGGAGTTGGCGATCGGCACAAGCGCGCTGCCTACTTGACGGAACCCGGTGATGTTTGCCGGTTGATTGGCGTTGGCGTCTCCAGCATTGAGAACGTAAACGGTGTCGTTGTACGCGGCGATAGAGATAGGGCGCACACCACCGGAGTTGAGAGTGGAAAGAACGAACAGTTCTCCGGTACCGCCCAACGTCATGGAGGTGATGCTGTTGCTGCCGGCGTTCACGGTGTAGAAGCGATTGCTGTTGGCCGCGAAGACCAAACCGTTGCTAGAGCCATTGAGAGAGTCTCCTGAACCACTTCCTCCGGTGGGGTAGTCGGCCTGAAAGGAGAGGGTTCCGTTGTCATTTCTGCGGTATTCCCTGATGGCGTTGGTGGTCGCGTCGTTGGTCATTGTGTAGACGGCGGCCGGGGCGATAGGATCGGTGACGTTATTGTTGGTAGCAGTTGTCGTTGTATTGTCAGAACTGCTGTCGCATCCGAGGCTTGCGAACACCAAACTGGCCACGAGGGCTGTTTTTAAAAAAGTCTTTAGTTTCATTCTGTATACTCCAAGAGTCTGGTTGACCAGGTTCGTTTAACGAGGTATCAACGTTTAGTGAAGATTCGCAGGTTCTGCTGTGAGTGTCGCTTTCCTCTCGCACTCTCACATTTCTATTGCGAGTTGGAGGACGGGCTCGAGGCGAAGAAGACTTGCTTGGTATCCTCTATTTTGTAAATGGCCGGCCACAGCTTTCCAGTGATCCAGAGCACGTCGCTGTCCGGGTCGTAGGCTATTCCATTGAGCACGTCCTCAGGGCCCGTTTGTGTTTCTGAGACTAGGTCGTGGAACTTTATCCAACCCAGGACCTGGCCGCTAGCGGGATCGATGCGACAGATGGTTTCACTGGTCCAGACGTTGGCCCAGATTTCACCATTGACCCACTCTAGTTCATTTAAGTAGGGAACGGGATTTTTGTTGCCGTCGAGGACCGTTATTTTGCGTTTGGTGATGAAATTGGTGGGGTCCAAAAAACGGATCTCGGGTGAGCCGTCGCTGAAGATGAGTAGCCCGGTCTCCGGTTCGACAGTGAGGCCCCAGCCTTCGGCACCGTAAATGATGGTTTTCTGATAGTCGAGGTCTCGACCGTATTGCAAGCAGACACCTGACCTCCAGGTGAGTTGATAGAACTGGTCGTTGAGGGTGGCGAGACCTTCGCCAAAATAGGCGTCATCGAGGGCGGTCTCCTTCTCGACCTCGCCGGTCACCGGATTGAGTCGACGGATCTTACTCTCCCCGTTGCGTCCCGTGCTCTCATAGAGCGAGCCCTTGTGAAAGACCAATCCTTGGGTGAAGGCCTCGGTGTCGTGGGGAATAGAACCGTTGGTCTCGGGGTTGGGCGAGACCGGAAGTTTGTCTGGAGAGGCGGGAACTGTGAGGATTTTGAAGGGGCTTGGCTGGGCCTGAGGCTCACTGACGACCCCTGTGCATCCGGCCAAGACGAAAACCAGGAATGCCCATTTGAGAACAAACAGGGTACCGCGACGTTTCTCTCTCATACTGAGTGCCTTCATCAAAGATGGATTAGCTCCCTGGGAGTAGAACTGAGGGCCGAAAGAATATACGAGGTCATAGCCATCAATACGATACTCACTGTGGTTGGCTGCTTTATCGCTCTCATTGTCGGTTTTCTTGGAGGCCGGCACACCGAGAAGCAGCGCCACGAAGCACTAGGAAAAGGGGCCGAAGAACTACTAGAAAAGTCACGAATTGAATCAGAAGCTGTGAGAGACCGCCGCCTCCTTGAGGCCGAGCGTGAAGCGACTGAGATTCGAAAAAAGGCCGAAGAACTCGCCGAGGAAAAGGAGAAGCAAGCTCGCGGAAAAGCCGAGGAGATCGAGCGCGAGCGCCGTGAACTCCAGGCGCGCGATGAGCTCGTTCGCAAACGTGAAGAACGGGCCGACGGTCTATTGGAAAAGCGTGAGGAAGCTCTTCTTGAAGCTCAAGAGCAACTCACCTCAATAGCCGGTTTAACCCAGGAGGAGGCAGCGAGTCAGCTCCTGGCCAAAGTGGAAAAGGAAAACGAGAGTCTCCTCGTTCGCAAGATCAGAGACGGGGAGAAAGCCGCCACAGAAGAGGCCGACCGGGTAGCCAGGCGGATCATATCGACCGCCATCCAGCGATGGGCTGCCGAGCAGGTCTCTGAGATGACGGTTTCTATCGTCAACCTGACGTCCGACGAAATGAAAGGGCGGATCATCGGTCGCGAGGGCCGCAATATCCGCATCCTGGAGAGTTTGACCGGCGTGGAGTTCATCATCGACGATACTCCCGATGCCGTCGTGCTGAGCTGCTTTGATCCCATTCGTCGTGAAGTCGCGCGGTTGGCCTTGGAGAAGTTGGTCTCCGATGGTCGGATCCATCCTGCTCGGATCGAAGAGATGGTGGACAAAGCACGCCTTGAGATTCAAGAGAGGATCGTGGAGGAAGGGGAGGAGGCCGTTCGCACCGTTGGGATCTCCGAACTCGACCCTGAACTCGTGAAGTTTCTTGGTCGCTTGGCTTTTCGAAGCTCCTACGGCCAGAACGTGCTCTCTCACTCCATTGAGGTCGCTTTTCTGGCCGCGCAGATGGCAGCCGAGATCGGTGCCGACATTGAACTGTCCAAGCGAGCGGGTTTGCTTCACGACATCGGCAAAGTCGCCGTGGAGTCGACCGATGGCCCCATCGCCGTTGGGCCTCACGCGTTGGTGGGGGGGCGTCTGTGTCGAAAGTACAAAGAGACCGAAGAGATCGCTCACGCGGTAGAGGCTCACCACGAGGACGTGGAACAGGAGACCGTCGAGGCTATGTTGGTGCAGGCAGCCGATGCCATAAGCGCGGCGCGGCCTGGTGCCCGTAGGACTCGCAAGCAGACCTATGTCAACCGCCTGGAGAATCTGGAGATCATAGCAGAGCGCTTTGAGGGCGTCGAAAAATGTTACGCCATCGCGGCTGGGCGCGAGGTTCGCGTCTTCGTTCGGCCAGAGACCATCGACGATAAGGGTGCCACTCTGTTGGCCAGAAAGGTCGCCGCTCAGATCGAGGAGGAGGTCCGCTTTCCTGGCTCCATTCGGGTTACCGTCATCCGCGAGACTCGCTCCTTCGATGTGGCGCGCTAGGTTGGCCTCTGAGAGAGTTCTTTCGATGCTCGAAGCAGGATGCGCTCATTGGCCTTTTCGGCGTTTCGCTGGGGTCAGTCGGTGTGTTAGGATAGCTGTATGAG
>CAZVVF010000026.1:0-12856 GCA_964630575.1 uncultured Burkholderiales bacterium
CACCGCGCTGAAGTTCAGCGTATCGGGCCTCGGCCCGTGCGCGTTGGGCTGAGAGTTGGTCTCGTCGCGCTTGCAAAGCTCGAGTGTCCAGCAAAGCTAGAACTTGACCCTTTTGGACTTCGACTCCCTCGTCTACAAGAACCTTTTCTAGGCGACCAGAGCGAGGGAAGGAGAGCTCGGAAGTTCGAGTCGACTCAATGACACCGGTATAGGTTCCGCGGCGTCGATATCCGTCACTCGTTTGAGGTTTGACGACTCGCACAGTACGGGCGGTTTTCACGGTTTGGGCTGCAGTCTGACTCTGGGCCGAACTGAAGGGCGCTAGAGCGGCTCCTCCGGCAAGAATGCAGAAGAGGATGAGGAGGTAGGTCTTTTTATTCATTGGGAGTACTCACAGATACCATTGTTGACAGTGTTAACATAGAATAAGATGTTTACACTGTCAACATTGTGTAGTGGCTTCTTCAGCTGGACTCTTGTTGTGATATACTGAGGCCGCAGGAGGGGCACGCAGGAGCGTACTATGACTTATCATCACGGAAATTTACGGGAGGCCTTGCTCGAAGCGGCGACTGACCTTTTGGTCAAAGAGGGCCCACAGAAGCTCTCTTTACGTGCCGCAGCGCGGCAAGCCGGAGTCTCGCAATCGGCCCCTTATCGGCATTTTTCGGCTAAAGAAGAGTTGCTCTCGGCGGTTGGTCAGCGCGGTTTTAGTCGCTTGCGTGAGCAGATGATTCAGAACCTCGAAGGTGTGAGTGATCACCGCACTCGCCTCCACGTCGTAGGGGCCGCTTACGTTGATTTTGCTCGCAACAACCCTCACCTTTTTAGATTGATGTTCGGGCCCTTGATGAGCGCGGAATGCAAAAACGAGACGCTTCACCTCCAGTGTCAGGAGTGTTTTACGGTTCTTTTGGAGGTGCTTTCTGAGGGACAGGCCGCTGGAGTCTTCAAGGCCGGGAATACGGAATTGTTGGCCAACACGTCGTGGACTATGGTTCACGGGGTCGCCCATTTGGCCATTGATGGCCAACTCGACCCCGAGAGGTTTGGAAGCCTGACCAATATGCTGGAGATGCTGAGTAACCATCTGATCGATGGAATCAAGGCCTAGAGCTTCTCTCAAGAGTTTTCTGGATCAAGCCGGTCGTTTCGGCCGTTTGGATTCAGAGGGCGTTTTCACTATCTCTCAGCAAGAGGCGTTGAGAAAGCTCGCGGAGTTCCAATTGCCTCGGGCCCAGGCGTGGGTTCTCAAGATTGCCCAGGCCGCGGTTTCTTCCGGCTCGCCGGGTTTGGAGTTTCGGCAGTCCCGCAAGGCGACGACGTTTTCTTTTAGCCCCACAAAGAGCATCGATCTGGAGGCACTGTTTCGGGCCATACTCTCGCACTCCGATTCGGCCTCAAAGGCGATCGAGCACCTGGCGGTGGGCCTTCGCGCTGTGGGGTTTGGTGGAGGGCGCGCCTTCAGTCTGATACTCACCGAGGGGACTCAGCAGACCCTTTTGGGTTGGGATGGCAGCCGACTCGGCGAAGGGATCAATTCCATCGGTTTACGAGCCGGACCGGGTGTTGGGGTTTGCTTGCGAGTTGCTCACCCGGAGGTGGTCGAGGCGAGAGCCGCCTCGCAGAAGAAGGCGCTAGCCGCAGAATTAGAAGAGCTTGGCTGGGGTCGAGGCCAGTCCTATTCCGGTTCTCGTCAACGGTAAGCGGGTTGACTCCCTGGGGGCCCCATTGGTCGACACCGGTCAGGGCCTCGGTCGAAGGGTGATCCTCAATCTGGGCTGGCGTCCTTTCTCGCCGGACTCGGGGTTGCCCGAATTGCTCTTGCCGGCAGGAATTCGATGTCACAAACCATCGCTAAGGCTCACCGACCGATTTACCGACGACCGAGTGCTTAGGGTCGATGGTGACCCCGACCAACGTCAGATTTCGAGCATCTCCAAGCTCAGCTACGGCTACCATATCGACAGTCATCGCTCCAGTTTGGGTCGGTTCCGCTTTCACAACAAGCCGCGTCACTCTTATGTCCATTGGCTCTTGGATGGGGTGGTCTGCGAGAGGCATCGCTGGCAATTCGAGCCAACGGCGGTGGCCTTTGACCTCTATCTCTCGGCTGCGGGCTTGCCCACCGATGCCTCCAGCCTAAAGATCGTTCGGCGTCCGGATGTGGCCCATCGAATCTCACGCGCCTTGCCTTGGGTTGGACAGCAGGCCGAGAGCACCGCTCGTTCGCTGAGCCGACGGGTACCACGGCCGTTCGGCCATCACACCGCCATCGCCGGACTTTTTGGCCTACTCGCGGTGACCAACCCCGCCGTGGCACTCTTTCAGTTGATGGCCGGCGGAGTTGCGGCCACCCATCTGGCACTCTCGCTCTACGACAAGCACCAGTTGATGAATGACGCCGCGGTCCATCTCCGGCGCGTGGCTCAACATCTCAACAAAAAAGCTTGAGCCCTGGTCGGGATCAAGCTTTTCTAGGGATCGTATTGAGGGTGTTTTACAACACGACGATCCTCAGCATGTCGCCTCGCTTCAAGTCTATTCCTAAGGTGTAAGACAGGCTGCGAAAGAGTTGGTCTTCGTCGATGTCGTCGTCTTGGTCTAGGGTGACGCAGATCTTGATGGACCGAATGCGCGGAGAGGTGCTGACCTCTTCCTGCCAGGTCCCGTGGTCTTCTTCGTTGAGGTCTCTGAAGGTTGAGTTCTCGGTCGGAATTTCGGCGATGAGTTCGCTGGTCGGTACGGCGCACTCTTGTGGCTCGTAGGTGGTAGTCGTAATGGTCGTGTGGTCTAAGACCACTGAAAGGTCAACTGTGTACTCGCTGGCACCGAATCGTTGAAGAACTTGTTCGGCCTTTTGCTTGAGCAACTCCTCGTAGGCAACGACATCGGCCAGACGAGGATCGTCAGTTTGGATGGGGGCAGTCCGAGGACTGATGGACAGGGACAGTTGATAAGCGATAAGCGATAAAAAGACAAAACTGACCATGTAGTATCTGAACGGTGCGAACAGACGAATAAAAGGAAACAAAGGCACACCTCCTGCAATGATGGACAACCAAAACCGGCCATTCGTGGCTCTTTTTTTAGCTGCCTGATATAGAGTTCGAACGCCGAATAACCACCAGGGAGCCCTCCCTGGGATTTTCGTGCGTCCCGAATCCGCATTTTTTTAACGGTCTCGTCTACTATTTTAGCGGGTGGTCATTGCCAAGAGTTTGGCGGAATGGAAAAAATTCGTTAACAAACCATGAACTTTTTGCGTTAAACGGCGATTTTGAGCTCTTCGTGGAATTCGACCCCTGCGATCACGCGTCCGGTGACTTCGAGTCGCTCCGTCCAAGCCACTCGAGCGACTTGGGTCTGATAGAGGCCCACTTCGTTGGCCACGCTCACGATGATGTTCTCGCCAGCTTGGACGTTCCAGGGAAGCATAAGTCTAGCACCGTGGGTATCAGCCTCGATAGCGGCCACTGAACGAACCGAGTCGCAGTTGCTCCAACAGGTCACGTGGCTGGGGTTTATTCTGGCCCTGTCCTTGAGGCGACGGCAAGCGCTCTTGTTTTTGGGTGGGCTGGCGATAGGTGCAAACATTGAAATGTGATTCTCCTTGCTCCCAATTTACTAAGGAGGGCTGAAAAGAATCTGAAATACTCTGAAAATGTCTGGTCGATCGCTCTGGCTACCATTTAGGCTCGACTCGATTTCCAGACAGGGTCACAGGACCGCTCTCTGGGAGCCGGTTTCTGTTTTGGGAGAGCGATCCTAGAGAGAAGCTAGGCTACCCGGTAGTAGAGCCCGGCGATGGTCTTGCCGCTGGCATCCATATCTTGAGTCCAAGCGATGCGCGCTCGTTCGGTTCGGTATAGCCCAACTCCGTTGGAGAAGCTCACGCTGACCTCTTGCCCTTGAACAACACGCCAGGGGAAGATGAGGCGGGCTCCTTTGGTATCGACTTCGATCACCACGGCCTCGGCGGGAGACTCGGATCGCGACCAACACCTAACGCTCGCAGGAGTGACCTTCTCTCGGGCTTGCCGACGTCGGTTGGAAAAGGGCCCTGGCTGGTATTGGTATTGCTGGGTGCTCACTCGGGCGTCGCTCCTCTTTAAGTGTGTGTTGGGTTCTCTCGCTTGACGATCTCTGTACTCACTATTGCACCATTGGAGAGTTGAGCTCTCTATGGAAACGGAGGGGCTCATGTTGGGATTTTGTTAAATCGTCCGGCGCAGAGGGAGGCCTCAGTCTCGTCGGTGACGCTTGAAGAACTCCCAGATGGTCGTGTTGGCTGACATTTGGCGGCTGACCACGCCAACGAGTCTGGGCGGGAGATACTGGAAGCCTGATGGCCAAGTGTGTCCCCCTCCCTGAACGGTGAACAGTTCGGTGTCGCAGCGGCCGCGGTAAGTTTGAACGCGGATGCGGGTGGGGTCTTCAGAAGTTTGGGCTGGTAGTATTTCGTCGCCCAGAAGTTCGGCCTGGTTGGTGTGCAGCCAGGTTTGAAACGAGGAGTCCACTGATTCTAAGCGCCCGAGTGGTCGTAGGTCCTTTCCGAGGTAGGGCCAGACCTTGTCCTCGGTTCCGTGGATGTGGATCAGGGGCATCGGGGTTTGGGGAACTCTGTTCAGGGCGGCTGAATATTGATTGCAGGCTGAAACCGTGGCTATGGCAGCCCACGGCTGGGGATTCTCAACGGCCAGTCGTTGGGCCATCGCTCCGCCATTGGAGATGCCCATAAGATAGACTCGTTTGAGGTCGATGGAGCATCGTTTGGTGATATCGCTAAAGAGGTCTTCGAAGAAGCCAACGTCGTCAACGTTGTGACGCCGGGCCGGGTCTCCCACCGGAGCATAGCCGTTGATCCCACCACCAGCGTTCCAACACCGGCCGGGCAAGATTTTGATCCTGGTGCCGTAAGGGTAGGCGACGGCAAAACCTTCTGCATCGGCCAAGGAGTTGAAGGAGTCGGGGTGATCAGCCCGGCCGTCGGGGCTGGTGAGAGAGCTCATCTGCCTTCCATCCTGAGTGTAGCCGTGGATGGCGATAACCAAGGGCATCGGCCTCTGGTGCGAGGGTGGCAGGTGCAAGTCGTAGCCTCGGGTTTCACTCCAACCCGGGAGCGAGTATTGAGGGCGCGGGCCCCTAACCGCTTTGCGGATCTTTTTGAACACGGATGAAACCTTTCCTCGACGGGGTTCGGTCCTGTCGAGAGAGTGATAGGACACCCACCCCCACATCTATAAGAGAGCAAGCCTGTGCCGATGTCAACTCCGCCTCTCATAGCTCTGCTCTCTGACTTTGGCACATCCGATCACTTTGTGGGTGCGATGAAGGGGGAGATCCTAAAGCTCTGTCCAGAGGCACGACTGGTCGACATCACTCATCACATCGCTCCTCAGTCCATTCGCCATGGGGCCTATTGTCTGGAGCAATCCGTGGGGAGCTTTCCGCCGGGAACCCTCTTCCTTTGTGTCGTCGACCCCGGTGTGGGTTCTAGCCGACGAGCGCTCGCGGTCGATGCGGGTGGTTTCCGATTTGTGGGCCCCGACAATGGGCTTCTTGGCTTGGCCCTGGACACCCTAAAAGGGCCTCAAAGCTTCGTTGAGATCAGCCAGGGGTCCAGTCCAGAAAAAGAGGTCAGTTTTACCTTTCACGGACGCGACATCTTTGCTCCGTCGATAGCTCGTCTCGCGAACGGTCAAGCTCTTTCTCAAATCGGCTCAGAGATTTCTGATATCGTCGCCTTTCCGGCTCGCCCGCCACGACCTCTGGGAGCCTCGGTCGAGGTCTCGGTGCTTTGCTCGGATCACTTTGGGAACGTCACCTTCGAACTCAAAAAGGGCCAGGAATCGCTCCCTTTTGCTTTCGCCCCAGGGCTGGAAGTTCTCCTCAAGGACCAGCCGATACCCTTTTGTCGAACGTTTTCCGAGGTCGAACCCGGGGACTCTCTCTTCCTTTGGAATTCTTCTTCCTACTTAGAGTTGGCGGTTCGTGATGGCCACGCTCAAAAACGATGGGGTCTTTCGGAAACTAGTACGGTAACACTCAGGAGGTTTGAGAGGGATTGAACAGGATTGCAGGAAAAATCCAAGGCTAATGCGTTCTAGAGATGATATACTCGCTCAGTTTCCCGAGAGGGACTTGGATGGTCACTGGGAGATCTCTCCCGATGCCGATAGCCGTTGGCGAGCCGCGGTCTTGGAGGTTCTCTTGGACATCCGAGACCTTTTCCAGCAAGGAATCGCGCAACAGAAGGATGACCAGGAGTAGCCCTTCTGGACCAGACTGAAGCTCCTTACTTTGAGGCCCTGAAGGGCTTTGTTACAGGGGGCAATCTATCGTTTCAGGTTCCAGGCCACCAGCGAGGGGTTGCACTTCCAGGTGAATTTCGCGCCCTTTTGGACTCTGAGGGAGCGGGCGCTGACATCACCGAGGTTTTGGGTATTGACGATATCCACTGGCCCTTTGACCAATGTCAGAAAGCTCAAGCGTTGGCTGCTGAGGCCTATGGTGCTGAGCAAACGCAGTTTCTGGTGAACGGTTCGACGGTTGGGATCCAGGCCATGATCCTGACCTGTGTGGGCCCCGGCGACCTGATTCTGGTGGCGCAGAACTCCCATCGTTCCCTCTACTCTGGGCTTCTTTTGAGTGGAGCCCAGCACAGCTTTTTGGAATCGACCCTGGACCCTGAACTGCTTTGCAGTCTGCCACCAACCCCCGATCAGGTCGAGCGAGGGCTGGACCGTTACCCCCAAGCCAAGGCCATATTTTTGACCTCGCCAACCTATCATGGAGCCTGTGCTTCGATGGCCGAGATTGTGAGATTAGCTCACAGTCGTGGAGTGCTGGTGCTAGTCGATGAGGCCTGGGGAGCGCACTTGAACTTTCATCCGAGTTTGCCGGAATCGGCGGTGGTCGCCGGGGCTGACATGGTTGTCCAGTCGGTCCATAAGCTCAGCGCCGGCTTGACCCAAACGGGTCTGTGCCATTTTCGTTCCTCCAAGGTCGATCCTCATCGCGTGGCTTCGGTTCTGCGGCATCTGCAGACCAGCTCTCCTTCGAGTCTGTTTGTGGCCTCTATCGATTGCGCCCGCCGACAGATGGCGCTCTTCGGTCAGGGGATGCTCGAGGACTGTCTGGCTTTGGCCGCTCACGGTCGTTCTGAGATCAACAAGCTCCCCGGACTCTCTTGTTCTCAGCGCTGCGGAGTAGAATGGGACCAAACAAAGCTCGTCGTTTGCGCTATGGAGCGGGGATACTCGGGATACGAACTGGCTCAGTATCTGTGGAAGAAGGCCGCCATTCAGGTAGAAATGGCTGAGCTTCATCAGGTTCTTTTCCTGGTCACGATCGGGCACAGGGCCGAGGATATCGATCGCCTCTTGGTGGCCTTGGCCGCTCTGCCTGTAAAAGAACCAAGCCTTTCTCTTCAGGATGTAGAGCAACTCTGCCGACACCTTTCCTCGGGCCGGGCCAACTCTCAACGGCCACGACGAACTGTGCGCGAGGCTTTTTACACATCTAGCGAAGCTGTAGAATTGGAACAGGCGGTAGACCGCACCTGCGCCGAGCTACTATACTGCTATCCACCAGGGGTGCCTTTGCTGTCTCCTGGGCAACCTTTGTCATATCGAGCGGTTGAGGTCATAATAACCCAGAGGCGGTTTGGGGGGTCCATTCAGGGAGGAGCGGACCCTACTTTGGAAACCGTCTTGGTTTTGGAAGAGAACGATGAGTAAGAACAACAAAACAACCAAGATGGATATCACCAGTGCCACGTCTGTGATCGCAGACGACCTGGAAAAGCTTCTTCGCGTGATCCCGCGTCGTGTGCAGCAAGAGTTGGCGAGCCTTGAGCGCAGTCATGTGGACCTCATTGAGATTATTCTCGATCTCGGACGAAAAGCGGAGGCGCGTTACCCTGGTGAATTCGTCTTTCTCGGGGAGCAGCTAGTCACTCGAGATGAAATCGACGAGGTCGTTTCGCGGCTGGGCACGTTCGGTAGCGACAACCGGGCTGGAATGGAGAGGACCTTGCACAGGATCTCGGCCATTCGCAATCGCGCCGGTCACATCATCGGGTTGACCTGTCGGGTGGGTCGCGCGGTCTACGGTACGGCTGAGATCCTCAAAGATGTGGTGACGAGTGGCAAGAGTATTCTGCTGCTGGGTCGTCCCGGTGTGGGAAAGACCACTCTGCTTCGGGAGATCGCCCGAATTCTGGCTGACGAAGAGCGACAGCGGGTGGTGATCGTGGATACCTCCAACGAGATCGCCGGTGACGGAGATGTTCCCCACCCCGGTATCGGTTTGGCTCGGCGCATGCAGGTGGCCAACACCGACCGTCAGCACGCGGTTATGATCGAGGCTGTCGAGAATCACATGCCCGAGGTCGTTGTGGTCGATGAGATCGGGACGGAGGCTGAGGCCTACGCGGCCCGGACTATCGCTGAGAGAGGGGTTGTTCTGGTGGCTACGGCACACGGGAATACCCTTGAAAATTTGATATTGAATCCAACTCTCTCCGATCTGATCGGGGGAATTCAGTCTGTCACGCTCTCCGACGAAGAAGCCAAGCGACGCAAGACGCAAAAATCTATTCTAGAGAGACGCTCGCCGCCAACCTTCGACGTGGTTGTGGAGATTCAAGACAAGAGCACCTTTGTGATTCACAGCGACGTATCCATGGTGGTGGACCTTCTGCTCCGTGATGATAAGCCGCTGCCTGAGATTCGCGTTCGCAAAGCCGAGGGTGTTGTGGAGGTCGTTCAGACCTCCAACAGCGAGTTCTTGGCTTATGGGCACGGGTTAAAGGCTGAGGACCAGGCCGCAGACCGGCACCGGTTGGCCCCGCCACCTCCCGGGCATCGGGTGACGGACGGGGCCAAGATCTTTCCTTATTCGGTGAGCCGGAACCGCTTGGAGCGGGCTATCCGCACTCTAGGCATCAACGCCTCGATTGTGCGTCGCTGGGAAGATGCTGATTTCGTTCTGACGGTGAAGAGCCAGATGCGTCGAGGAGCACCAAAGTTCGAATTGATGCGCTTGAAGAATATACCGGTGAATCCTATCCGTTCGAATACAGTGGCCCATATCAGCAAATTTCTGAAATCCTATTTTTCCCTGGAAAATTTGACAGATGAGGAGCTCGCCTTGCGGGAAACCGAGGAGGGTATCCGGAAAGTGCAAAGCACAGGGCGGCCCATTGATCTGGCTCCCCAAGACCCGGCGGTCCGACGTTCGCAACACGAAACGATCGAAGGCAAGGGGCTTGGCAGCAAGAGTGTAGGCACGGAACCGTATCGGCACGTTCGGATTTTCCGCTCGGCTTAAGCGGACCGCTTACCGAGGCCCCCACGAAAGGTTCAGTATGGACGGTCTCTTCATAACTCTAGAAGGCCTAGAGGGTGCGGGCAAAAGCACCCAGGCCAAACTTCTCGCCGACAGTATTTCCGAGGCGGGGTATCCTGTAACGCTGGTGCGTGAGCCCGGCGGAACCCACATTGGCGAGGCGATTCGCGGGCTCCTAGCAGACCCTCAGTATGACGACATGAGCCCTCTTACTGAGGTATTTTTGTTCGCGGCCTCAAGAACTCAACTGGTAGAGCAGGTGATTCGCCCCAAACTCGGTGAGGGAACGATCGTGATCTGTGATCGCTACTTCGATGCGACTTTGGCTTATCAAGGATTCGGTCGGGGTGTTCACCCCACTCAGATTCGTGAGATCAACGATATCTGCTCTTGGGGTGTTAGGCCCGACATAACCTTCTTGCTCGATATCGAGCCCGCCCGTGGCCTCGACCGCGTCAGGACTCGGTCGGTGGAAACCCTGACAAAATTGGATCGATTTGAGAACCTGGACCTCGGCTTCTTTGAGAGGGTCCGGGACGGTTATATGCACATCGCTCAAGAGGAGTCTTTCCGCTTTCGGGTCGTGGATGCTTCAGAGGGAATAGAGTCGTTGTCTCAACGCATTCTTGGATTGGCCATGGACGTGGTAAAAAAGAAGATGCCCGATCCTGGTCGTCTCTCCTTTGGTCGTCCTATTTTGGAGTGAGGTCCAAGAGTTGCAAATAGACCTCGACTTTAGCTCTCTAGAGGGTCACGAACAGGCCCTTGAGGCACTGCGAAAGGGAGGCCGAAAGGAGCCCTTTCCCTCTCTTGTCTTTGAGGGCCCAGCCCACGTGGGCAAGCGCCTCGTAGGGATCTGGTATGCTGCCTTTTTGAACTGTTTGGACAGTGAGGCTCAGGCTCCGTGCGGAGTCTGTCGATCCTGCAAGAAAATTAAGAGTGGAATCCACCCCGACCTTCATCTCACCAGGGTCCCCGAGAAGAAAACGGTTGTTGGGGTCTCTGAGGTTCGTGAGGCGATCTACGAGGTCCATCACGCACCGTTTGAAGGCAACTTTCGCGTTTGGGTGATTGAAGAGGGAGAGCGTCTCAGCGATGAAGCCCAGAATGCTCTCCTGAAGACTCTGGAAGAGCCTCCCGAGCGAGCCATCATCTTGTTGGTGACAAACCTAGGGGGGACCCTGATACCGACGGTTTCGAGTCGTTGCCGACTGGTTCGGTTTCACGTGCTGCAGAGCGACCGAGTGGAAAAGGCTCTTCTAGCGCGTGGGGCTAGTGACAGCCAAGCCAAGAGATTGTCGGCTCTCTGTTCCGGGGCCTTTGGTTCGGCTCTTTCTCTGTTCTCTGAACCCAAGAGTTTGGAAGAGCGCGATGCCGTCCTTGAACTGTTCTCCTCCCTGCCTGGAAAAGACCTCTGGGGGGCGGTGGAGACGGCCCAGCGCTTGGAGAAGACCAAGCTCAACGGACTGGGGTCTGTACTGGACTTGGGGATTTCTTTTTTTCGCGACCTTCTCGTGTTGTCGGCCGGTTCGGTGGATTTAGTGGTTCATCGTGAGCGGATGGACCGACTTCAGGAACTCGCGAGTGTTATGTCGGCGGCGAAGATTCGCTTCGCCATCCAGGAACTCCAAGAGGCCGACCACTTTGTCCAACGAAACGTGTCCCCTAGATTGCTGCTCCAGCGGCTTTGTATCAATCTCTCGAAAGCGTGTTAGGTAGTTATGCTCGCAGTTGAACTCGAACGTGTGGGAAAACCTCACCTCTATCCCGAGCCCGAATTCGAGCTTATCGCAGGCCAACGAGTGGTCGTCGAAACGGCTAGAGGAACCGAGTTGGGGAGAGTGATCTCAACCTCCATTCCGTTCGTGGGCGACACTCCCAACGATGCTTTTAGGGCCTTGCGCGCAGCCACTGATGAGGACCTCAAAAAGGATTATCAGAACCGAATAGAGTCGGCTTTGGCCTTTTCTGTGGCCAAGGAGACGATTCAGACTCTGGCTCTCGACATGAGGTTGTTGGAAGCCCGACTCACGCTCAACCAAGAGCGGATCATCTTCTTTTTCTGGGCTGAAGGGCGGGTCGACTTTCGAAACCTCGTTCGAGAGCTCGTCTCTCAGTTTCGCTGCAGAATCGAACTGCATCAAGTGGGCTCTCGGGACCGGGCGAAGATGATGGGGGGCGTGGGGGTTTGTGGACGAACGTGTTGTTGCACTCTTTGGCTGAGGGAGTTCAGTTCGGTCTCGATTCGTCTAGCGAGAGAACAGCAGCTTCACGTAAAGCCCGACAAGATTTCTGGAGTTTGTGGTCGACTGATGTGCTGTCTTCGCTACGAGTACGAGACCTATCGAGCGCTCCGTCAGGAAATGCCAAGGTACGGGTCTCAACTCGACACCCCCGACGGGATCGTGACGGTCTTGGACGTGGACCCCATTAACCGAACCCTTTTGGTCAAACGGGTGGCAGAATCAGAGGATGAGCGGGACAGGGTCTACAGAATTCCGCTCGGTCGGGCCAAGCTCGATGCCACAGAGGGCTGCACATCGTGCAGCGGGCCGACACCTGGGGAGCAAAACGAGTAGTGCAATTTTCGTCTTTAGTTTTCTTGAGGAGGCATGCTTTCGTGAAAAGTTTCATCATGGGAAAAGTTCTCCACAAATCCACAGGGTTATCCACAGGGTATCCCATGTTGTCACTCCGGGAATTGGGTCGTGTTTTTCGATGAGTTCTGAGAGTTTGAGCCAGCCAAAAGTTTGGGTTGCCATCACGGGCAGTTCTTCTGGGATAGGAAAATCCGCGGCCTTCTATCTGGCGAGAAAGGGCTTTGCTATCGTGATCGCTTCTGAGCAGAAGGAGGCGAATCGCCAGGTGTGCGCGGAGATCGTCTCAGAGGGTGGTACGGCAGAGGTCGTGGACTTGGATCTGTTGTCTCCTGAGAGTGTGGATAGTTTTTTTGAGCGAGTCACGGCCAAGGTCGGATTCTGCGAGGTTCTGGTGAACAACGCTGGTATCGGGCTGCACAAGAAGCTAGAAGAGAGCACCGACGCTGAGTTTCGACGTGTTTTTGAGGTGAACTTCTTCGCTCTCTCCAATCTGTGCCGTCAGGCCGTGCTCACGATGAAGCAACAGGGGCGCGGCCACATTATCAACATCTCCTCGGCCTCGGCCAGGAGAAGCTTGGCTCACATGTCGTGCTATGGTGCCACCAAGGGAGCCGTTCACTGCTTTTCTCAAGCTCTTCGGCTGGAGGTCGCACCGCTGGGAATCGCGGTGACGGAGATCTTGCCGATTTCGGTTCGTACCGATTTCTTCGATCGGGCCGGCTACCAGCCGAAGGGTCTGGTCCAAACGCCAGAGACTATAGCCGCCCTCATTGAGCGCGCCATTCGTACACGGGAAGCTGAGCTCTGCAGTTCGCAATTGACTCGCTTGGGCTTTGTGCTCGACGTTGTGGCTCCCAATCTCGCAGCAAAGCTAGTGGAGTGGCAGCAACGCTGGGTCAACC
>CAZVVF010000027.1:0-12790 GCA_964630575.1 uncultured Burkholderiales bacterium
CTGGCCGAACTCCTCACCACTTGCCCTCAGTATTGTGGCCACTGC
Organism: uncultured Burkholderiales bacterium; assembly: GCA_964630575.1. Classification (GTDB taxonomy): domain Bacteria; phylum Vulcanimicrobiota; class Xenobia; order Xenobiales; family JADMJV01; genus JAEXNA01. Next base: position 46 of record CAZVVF010000027.1, read on the forward strand.
ACACGAATGGACCTGGTCGGAAAAGACACCCCACAAGTCAAAAAGCTGAAATTCGAAATCAAGCAGACCGACCGTTACCAATTGATGGTGGAGTATATCAGTCAGAACTCCAACATCCGCGATGTGGTCGTCTCTGGCGGAGATATCGCGAATCTGCCGCCCGAATCCCTCGAAGCTGTGGTCACGCAGTTGATCAAGATCCCTCACGTCAAAGATATTCGACTGGCCTCCAAGGGTCTCATGGGTCTCCCTCAGCACTTCTTGCAAGACAAAATGCTCAAGGCCATGGAACGTTTGGCTCTCCACGCCAGACAAAATGACGTTGACCTGGCCCTGCACACCCATGTCAACCACGCCAATCAACTCACACCCCTAGTGGCCAAGGCGGCCAGCAACCTTCTCAATATGGGATTTCGGGATGTGCGAAACCAAGGCGTCCTCCTGCGCGGTGTGAGCACGACCAGCACCGACCTGCTCGATCTCTGCTTCACCTTGCTCGACAAGGCCCACATCATGCCTTACTACTTCTACATGTGTGACATGATCCCGAACTCTGAGCACTGGAGATTGTCGGTGGCTGAGGCGCAAAAACTTCAGCACGATATCATGGGCTATCTTCCCGGTTACGCCACGGCACGACTGCTGTGCGACGTACCCTTCGTGGGCAAACGCTGGGTTCACCAAGTCTCTGAATACGACCGAGAAAAGGGCATAAGTTACTGGACCAAAAACTACCGGACCTCCATCGAACTGGAAAATCCCGAGGCCCTAACCACCCGCTACGCCTACTACGATCCGCTATACACCCTTCCCGAGAGTGGGCAGACCTGGTGGAAGGAAGTTGGCGAGAAAGAAGCGGTAGGTTCACCGGCTTCATGAGTGAGTTCGAACTCTCCCTAGACCAACTCAAGACAGTCCAAGACCTTTTTCGCTCGCGAATTCTTGAAGGACTTCAAGCCGAGGGAAAAGAGATTGGCGCTCTCGCCACCTACCTGGGCTTGCCGGACGGCCGGCAAGCCGGGCGGGCCTTGGTGGTAGACACCGGTGGCACGAACATGCGAGTCGCCTTGGTCGAGTTGAGTTCGAACAACGGGGTCATACTCTCAGGCCCCATCACTGACAACGTTCCTAGTGGACGCTCGGGCCAGCCCCTCTCAGCAGAAGAGTTCTTCTCGGCACAGGCCAGACTCTCCTTAAAACTTGACCCCAAGCCCGACTCTCTCCCGCTGGGTTACTGCTTCAGTTATCCCACTCAAAACTCCCCGGACGGTGATGCCTTGCTGCTTCGCTGGACCAAGGGGCTCCGCATCGACGGTGTCGTCGGGAGCCCTGTGGGGTCGGCGCTGCAAAAGCGCCTGTCCGATATCGGAATAGCCACGGGCCGTGTCGTTGTGCTCAACGACACGGTGGCGTCGCTTTTGGGTGGAGTCCATCTCAATGCCGAGCCCCGCTTTGGCTGCAACTATATAGGGCTTATCCTAGGAACCGGCACCAACATGGCTGGAGTCTTCTCCCCGGCTCAAATGAGCAAGGTCGAGTTCGACTCTCCCATGATCGCCAATCTAGAGTCGGGCAACTTCTCTTGCCCGTTCCTGAAAGCCTTTGACGACGAACTTGACGCCGAGAGTGACCATCCGGGCAGTCAACGTTTTGAAAAGGCCGTCTCCGGGCGCTATCTCCCTCAGCTCTTCGACAAGGTCTGTCCAGGTCACGACCTGGGTGACAACACAGCAAAACTCGTGGCTCTTCGAGACGCCGGTGAAGGCCAAGCCGGCCGGGTCGCCGCGCGACTGCTGCGACGTTCAGCCAGACTCGCAGCGGCGGGATTAGGCGCCGTTGCCAGCCTCTACTCACCCGATCATGCCACCTCCGTGCTAGCCGAGGGTGGACTGCTGTGGGGAGACTCTCAGTTTGCTCCAACCGTACGAGAGACGCTCAAAGAACTTCACCCCGACCGAACCATCGAACTGGTTCCCCAACGAGAGAATGTCAATCTGCTCGGAGCCGCCTGTGCCGCCCTCTCGACACCATAACGGTGTAAATATCCATCCGGTAATCTCTCGTTAAAAAATCCTAAAAGTTCATGACTTAAAATAAAGTCATAAATTTAGGAGATTACTATGAACGTCAATACACGCCTCACACCACAAAAACTTCCCGCCCAAAAACCGGCCCCCAAGGCAGAGCCCAAGGAAGCGACGTTCAACTACAATCCTCAAGACCCGGCCACCATCGACAGTGACACCGCCACTCTTTCCAACGTTCGCGTCGGTGACGGAACCGTACAGACCGACAGCGTGGTCCTGGACAACAAAAAGGGAGTTTTCATCTTCGGTCAACTCGTCGCCATGCGCGACGACAAGAACTACAAGATGGAGCCCAACGCCGACGGAAACTTTGTTTTCCCGCGTGAACACGACAAATTTACAGGCGCCAACGCCTTCAGCGCGGCAGCCAAGACGGTAGACAAGTACAACGAAGTCCTGGGCGAAATGACCGGCAAGAAAATCGAGTGGGCCTTCGGAGAGCAACAGCTCATCATCTCACCCGAAACCGGAGAATGGCCCAACGCCTTCTACGCCCGAGAGATGAAGGGTGTACACTTCTTCGACGTCAAAAATACGAGCACCGGAAACTCCGGCGAAGTCGCCTCGCACGAAGTTGGCCACGCCGTACTCGATGCCATCCGACCGAACTACCTGACCGGATCGGGCCCCGAGACCGGAGCTTTCCACGAAGCTTTCGGTGATACTCTGGCCATGCTGATGACGCTGGGCAACGAGACGGCTGTCGACAAGATCATCGCCCAAACAGAGGGTGGAGACCTGTCCGCCAAGCGCAACGCTCTTTCGGATATGGGCGAAGGCTTCGGTAAGGTCCTAGGATTGGGTGACGGCGGAATCCGAACGTCCTTCAACAGCTTCACCTACAAAGATCCTGCCAGTCTCCCTGAGCGCGGTTCCGAAACGGAACTCGGCCACGAAGTCCACGACTTCTCGCGACTCTGGTCTGGTGCTTTCTACGATGTGATCGACGGTATCGCCGATGCGAATCGCGCCGAAGGAATGTCTCCCAAAGAAGCCTTGATGGCAGCCGGTGAAGAAGGCTGGAAACTGCTGGTAGGACAGATGGAGAAGTCCTCTGCAAGCTCCGAAACCACCTTCAAAGAAATGGCTGCGAATCTTCTCGCTGGTGATGCGGAGTTCAATGGCGGTAAACGCCAGGAGCTTATCGCCAATACCATGGTCAAGCGCGAACTGCTCCCTGCTGGCGCCGGACTCTTCAAGAGCGCCCCAGTCGAGTTCAGTGGAAATCTGGTCACGAAGGAAGTCACACTCGGTGAAGACTTCGGTCTCCTATCAGGTGTCAAGATGGAAACCGTTGTCGACCAGCCCGCCTTCTTCGGCTTCAACGACGCTTCGGCCTCGCAAGTCCAAGAGGAAGCTCAAAAAGGCGTCAAGCTGATGATGGCCAACGACGAGATCCTTTTCACCGACGGTGCCAAGCCAGACATCGGTCAACTCTTCAAGCCCGACGGAAGCGCCTACAAGGCCTATGTCTCCACCGACGAGAGTGGTCAGCGTGAGTTCCATCGCGTTCCCATCGCCGTGTGTGAATTCGGCCACGACCACAGTCACGAAGGCCATATCCACCACTAAGGACAGAGCTCGATTCGAGAACAGAAAGGGATCGCTCCGATGGAGCGGTTCCTTTTTATTTGAGGCCGAGTCCCCGCTTGAACTCGGCCTTCAGGTCCTTGAGTTGACTCGGCGTCCCAAGAATGACCAGGATGTCACCAGCACAGAGCTTGGTGTCGGCGGGGGGATTGTGCAAAATGCTGCGGTCAGCACGAATGATAGACAAGATCACAGAGCCATAGCGGGAGCGAAAATTGCATTGCACGAGACTCTGACCAACCAGGTCACTGGTCTCTGGAACCGCGGCCTCGCCTATGCTCAGGTCGTAGTTGGACTCCTCCAGAGCCAAATCCAACAATTCCGTGACTCGGGGCTGGGTCAGGGATCGCGTCATACGACGGCCCAAGAGAGAAAAGGGAGAATAAACGTGATCAGCACCGGCTCTGCGAAACTTAACCACGTTTCGGTCTTCGGAAACGCGCGCCGAGATGATGATCTTCTCAGCCAAAGCCCGAGCGGTCATAATCAAAAGCAGGTTGTTGGCGTCTGAGTCCACACAGCTCATGAGACCCTGCGCTCGCTCGATGCCCGCTTGCATGAGTATTCTGTCTTCCGTGGCATCCCCGTGAACCACGTTCCAGGCACGCTCTTGGGCTGCCCGCACCAGCCCAGTCTCCCGTTCCACTACAACAAACGGCACTCCCTCGGCGAGAAGTTCCATGCAGACAGCCTTGCCCACGCGTCCGAGTCCACAGACGATATAATGATCATTCATTTTCATTAGCCTCTTCAGCGTTGACCTCTGATGAAAAAAGTGTTTGGTGGCATCGTCCAGCAGCACCTCTGTTGTCGTTTTGATGCTGTAGGCCAAAACGCCAGCCCCACCGAGAATCAAAAAGATGGTGAAGATCTTGGCGTCGGCGTCGAGCTCTGGTCCAACCTCTCGGAAACCGACAGTACTGAGAGTGATGACGGTCATGTAGAGAGCGTCGAGCCAACTGAGTTGAGCCGTAAATCGATACCCCACAACACCGAGAACCATCACCAAAATAGCGAGAGCGGCGACACGTCTTAGCTGGGACAGCGGATTGACTACCACGGCTTACGGTTCTACCCGGTCTTGGAACGTCCTTGGTCGATACCGTGTTGACCCGATGAACGCTCAAGCTTCAGAGGGTGACCCCAGATCTAGCAACAGCCGCGGGTCTAAGAATACTGACACCTTGCCTGCAGGCGGGCGAACTCAAGGCACAGAGAGACCTATCCCCTCCTCTCGTGCTCCCCCGAGAGTGACCTCAGTCCTCCAGCAGCAAAAAGGAGCTTCGGCCGCCCCGTTCCACCAAGAGGGCCAGGTCCCCCGATGGAGCCTTCTTCACAGCGGACTCAAACTCTCGAACCGTCTTCACCCGGTGGTTACCAACCGAACGAATCTTGTCTCCTCGCCGTAGCCCAGCTCTTGCAGCCGGTGAGTTGGGGGCCACTCGACTCACCACCACACCAACATCGTTCGGCTCACCGCTCTCGGTGACGGTGACTCCAATTCGCTTGTCCGAGGTCGACTCCGGCCTCGGTCTTTGAGTGGGCTCAGCCTGGGCCAGATCGTTGGGCCTCTCGACAACTTGAAGTCGAATCGCCTTTTCCTTACCAGAGCGCAGCACCTTGAGATTGGCTGTTGTTCCCGGTGCGACCTTGGCGACTTCCCGAAGCAAAGCTCGATCATCTGTCACCTTCTGCCCCTCTACTGCGATGATGACATCGGACACCTCAACGCCTGCTTTAGCCGCTGGCCCGTCGGCCACCAGGGAGGCCACCAAGGCTCCTTCAACGTCCTTAGGAATGGAGAGAGCGGCTTTCAAGGCCGGGGTCAAAGCCTGGATTCCAACCCCGATGAAACCGCGCTTGACCTGCCCGTGGGCTGCCAGTTCCGTGGAGACCTCTTTGGCCAGATTGATAGGGATCGAAAAGCCGATGCCCTGCCCTCCCCGCACCATGGCTGTGTTGATGCCGATGACCTCACCGGCGATATTGAAGAGGGGACCACCACTGTTTCCAGGATTGATGGAGGCATCGGTCTGAAGATAGTCGTCGTAGGGACCAGCACCGATCACCCGGCCTTTTCCCGAGAGAACGCCAACGGTCACGGTGGCCTCCAAACCGAAGGGATTGCCGATGGCCATCACCCAATCTCCCACCGCCATCTCGTCGGAATCTCCCAGAGCCGCAACCGGCAGTTCAGAGGCGTCCTTCAAGCGTATGAGAGCGAGATCCGTGTTGCTGTCGGTACCAACGACCTCAGCATCGAACTCCCGCCCATCGAAAAGGGCGACCTTGATCTCGCTAGCTCCCTCAACGACGTGGTTGTTGGTGAGAATCTCACCGTCGCTACTGATGATCACACCTGACCCTTGGCCAGTGGACTTTCGCGATGGTTCCTGAACCTGAGGCAAAAGCTCTTTGGGGATAACCCTGCGAAACTCTTCTGGGATCATAACCCCAGCGCGTCCCGTGCTCTGACTGACCACCGAAATATTGACCACCGAGGGGTTCAATTGCTTCGCCAACTGCGCAAAAGTCCCGAGTTCTCGTTTGACCTGACGGGTTCGCAGGACGACATCCGCTGAGGAGGAGAGTTGATCAGCACTCACCGGAAGCGCGGTCAGGCCAAAGGTAAGCCCTCCCATCACGATTGAACTGGCAAGAATGGCTCTGGCACTTTTTTTCATAGCAACTCCTTCAATAAAACCTTCGACTAAAACAAAAAGCTGAAAGCGAATTTTGTTTCGCCCCAAAGGCCTGCCTCTGACCTCGCCGCAGACGCGAGGCTCACAGCACCAGCCTTCGCCCGACCGGAGGTCTACCGAGGACCTCAAAAAAGGCATTAAAAAAACCCCGATTTCTCGGGGTTTGTGGCGGAGAGTGAGGGATTCGAACCCCCGTAGAGCTCACACCCTAAATAGTTTTCAAGACTACCGCCTTCAACCACTCGGCCAACTCTCCAGTTTGTCGGGACACTTTGTAGGTCCCGTTAAGTGTACGTTTTAACTTCCGGAGCCAGCTTCCTTCTCCGGTGAGACTCCTCGTCGACGTCGAGCTTCAGTCCAAGCTGCTCGACCCTTCTCTTTCAAGGGTCCGTGCAGGGTCATCTGAACAACTTCGGGAGGAAGTTCTTGGGAATCGAGTGAGCGCTCGAGTTCAACACTCGCCTGAGCATCATCACCCTCTTCCAAAAAGAGCAAGGCATTGAGGTAGTGGCCCAGCGCTTCCACCATCTCGTCATCGGGGTTGGCCAATGCCAATTCCACTTCTCGGCGCGCCTCCTCGTGTTCACCCAGTCGGATGAGAGCGCAAGCCCGATAGGCGCGAATGAGCGGAGCCTCGGGATCGAGCCGAACCGCGAGGTCGAGGTTGGCCAAAGCCGAGAGATCGTCGTGGAGCAGCAATTGAACCCAGGCGACCTGCTCCAGCATCTCGGGATTGCAAGGCTGCAAGAAGAGAGCTTCCTCAAACAGGACCAGCGCCTCACGGTATCGTTCCCTTTGATAGTAGAGCCACCCTAGGCCCGAATAAGCTTCGTGCAGTGTTGGGTCGAGCCTTACAGCGCGATTGTAGTTCTCCTCAGAGAAGTCGATGAGCCCCAAATTCTCAGCCGTCCAACCGAGCTGGAAGGCTATCATCGCAGAGTTAGGGTCGCTCTCGCGAGCCTCTAACAGGATGGCGTGAGCGCCCTTCCAGTCCTCATTGGCCATGCGCAGGGAAGCCTTCAGCTCCAGCAGAGCTGTATCGGCACCGTTGCGCAACTCCAGCTCGGCCAAAACGTTCTCTGCATCTTCCAAGCGACCGACACGCGACAAAGCCACCGCGCGACGAAGACTCAACTCGGGAGACTCGGACAGACCCTTTTCCACGGCCAGGTCCCAAGAATCCAAAGCGTTTTGATTCAAGCCCAAGAGGTACTCTGCATCTCCCTTGACGCGACTCGCTTCCGGGATATCGAAAAGCTTCTGATCGGCTCTCGACAAAACATCCAAGACCATTTCGGCTTCACCACGGTCAAGATAGAGCTGAGCCAGGCTAAACTTTGCCGAAATATGAAATTCATTCTGTCGACCGTAGGCGACCTGCAAGAACTCGACCTCGGCCTGCTCCTTGCGGTCATCCCGGAAATAGGTCCAACCCAACATCAGCCGAGCTTCGTCCAAATCCTGGTCCATATCCAAGGCGTCGAGCAGATGGTCTTCAGCCACGTCGAACTCGCCCCGTGACAAGGCGATAGAGCCCAAGCCGAGACTAGCCTCGGGAGTGCGCGGACCGTGGGCCAGCGCCTGCAGAAAAGACAGCTCTGAGCTTTCTAGATCGCCGTCCTCTAAAAACATTTTCCCCAACAAGAGGTAGGGTTCAGAAGCCTTAGGATTGAGCCGAACGGCCGACTTGAGTCGCTCGACCGCGTTCTCTCTGTCACCCAAATCCTTCAACAATTTGCCGTACAAAAACTGAAAGGAAGCATTGTCCTTTTGATAGGGCAAGCCATCCTCGAGCAGTTCGAGAACGTCCTCGTTGAGTCCCTGTTGACGATAGATCGCAGCTAGGTAGTGGTAGGCTTCGCCATAACTCGGATCGGACTGAAGAGTCCGCTCGAATTCGACCATCGCCTCATCCAGCATCCCTAAGTGCGAAAAAGCCTTGCCGGCTTCGAAAGAACGCTCGGCATCCTCCCGTTTACTTCGTACGCTCTGCATGGCTAACTGGCTGTCCAATACACCCTCGTCAAAAGCCAAACCCTTCTCCCTTAACACTGTTCTCACCCGATGAGCAGCTTCTAACCGCTCGTGCTTCCCCACCTGAAGTACGACCCCCGAATCAAGATTTCGCGGAAGGTCAGAAGCCCCAAAAATCTGGGCGCCCAATTCTGGAAAACTCTCGCGTAACACTTCCAAGAGGTCTAGTTCTTGTTTCATATCGTCTTCCACATTTTCGGGCCGATGAAGCCTGAATAGCACATACGTCACCTCATCACCTCCCTCAAAATTGAAACGAGACAGGACTACTGATCTCCAATGTTTAGTAGTAGTAGCCTTGGAATGAAGCGATTATAACACAGAGAAATTTTTTCAACAATCCGAACATGAGACATTTTCGAAAGTTTTCTCATATGCAAAAATAAGGAGTCTCCGGTGGACGGAGACCAGGCCCCTAAGGTCATGTCAGAACGGCTTTGTGACATGGTTTAACATGTACGACCGAGTGGTGGGAACTTTCCTATAATTGAAGGAAAAATTCTTGTCTTTTTCTGGTTACAGGGGTGTGGAGAGCAGCCAATCGAACAGCGCCGTCCGAAAGACGAAAGTGTCGCTCCAGCAAACCAAGAAATCCGACTTCGCTACTCCGGCGGCGCAGACTCCTCTGGCTCTGAAGAGTCCTCAGACTCGGTATCTTCCTCGTCCCCGCGGGGCAGAAAGGGGTCATCAAACAAAGGAGAAATGCCGCTGTAACGACAGCGTACGTTCTTCTGATAGCACTCTAGAATATGCTCACAATAGATGGCGCCCTCGGGCCCTTTGTCGTGGGGCCCCTTGTAGTCGAGATACTCCACGAGTATCTGGACCTTCTTCTTCTGAATAAAGCAATGACGCTCTTGCGGCTCAAGCGCTTTTTGTTTCAGCTCCTGAGCCTCAGCAGCCTTTGCTCGCCGAAGAATAGGGATTTCTCTCATCGTGTCTCCTATTATACCCTTTCTTTTCCGGGTGGACCAACCCTGGTGGAGGTCGACTTGTGGGCCTCGGCCCACGCCTTAGAGACCGCTCCGACCAAACCTCTGTGAGCCAGACTAAATGCGTGGCGCTTGCTCGTTGGAATCCCCTCAACCTCGGAGAGAAAGTCGAGCAAAGGATAGGTCGCGGCGCTAACAGCTGGCTCCTGCAAAAAGCGTTTGCCTAAAAACTCCAGACAGCCGAAGACCGGCCAACAACCCCTCGCTCGATAGGTGAACGACGCGATCGTGTCGGAACAGAGTTCCACACAGACACAAACCTCATCACCGCAGACTGGATTCGAATAGGTCACACCAGCCTCGGCCGATAGTCCCAAGTCCTCGAACGTCCTCTCCTCGGAGAGTTCTCTGAAGTCGCCAAAAAAATCCACTTCAAGATCTCAAGTCAACAACGGGAGAGAGCCGAACGCCGGACCTCCTCCCCCCATCGCTGATCACAGCGATGGGGGGACTTTGATCAGACTTGGAAAGAACTCCCACAACCGCAACTCTTTCGAGCGTTTGGATTGTTGAACTTAAATCCACCACCGATCAGGTCTGTTGTGAAATCGAGTTCGGTACCTTTGAGATACAGAAAGCTCTTCATGTCGACCACGACCTTCACGCCGTCGTCGACTTCGAAAACAGTGTCGTACTCCGAGACCTCTTTGTCGAAGCCTAGAGTATAGGACAGCCCAGAGCACCCGCCACCGCGAACACCCATCCGCAATACAGAATCTTCAAGATCGTGTTCGTTGAACATGCGCTTGACTTCGCTCTTGGCTGCTTCGGTTACATTAATCATCTGAGTCTAACCTCCAGAATTTATTCCTTGCCCGCCTATTATACCAAATCAAAGACGGGGCGATAAGTTTCTCTACCGTTCTAAGTTCGTTCGAATTTCGTTGGTTCCAGAGATATCCTGCGAACTTGCTCGCGTTCCCGAGTATCCGTCATCGTTTCGGCCAAGGTTTCTGCGGGATTCTCCACCCGGCGATCCTTCAGGTACTCGGTGATGTCGCTCTCCTCAATCTCAGCGTGGTCGGCGGTCGCCAACAAGTGCTGCTGATAGATCGCCCCTAGAGCCAAACGCAAGAGTGTTTCTTGGCTGTCCGAGTTCCAGCGGTCCCGAATAAAGCAGAGCATGCCCGTAGCAAACCCCAAATGCAACTTGAGCGGAGTCTTGCCCCACTCTCTCAACTTGGCCCCCCAACGAGAACTCGCACTGATGGTTCGGTGCAGCGAGCCCACGAAACCACGCTCGACCACAGCTGAAAAAGAAGCCAAACTTCCGCAGCTCTCAAGGGCCAGCTGGGCCGCCTGCAAATTGAGCGCGAGTTCCTCAGCGGTGGTCCGCTGGTCACTGGTCCCAGCGCTGACCTCAGTCAAATGCTTCCAGAAATGCTGAGTGACCGAGGTCGTGATCTCCTTATACTTGTCCGAACTCAAGTCCAGTTGGCGGGCCAACTCCAGAGTGAACTGCTCCTCCTCGACTTCGAACCGCCCATCCGACAACGCGACGGCATGGGCCAGAGCGATCACCGAGGCTTTGGTGGATTCACTGCCGACCTTCAAAATGGAGATCGGTTCAGCCAGATGCTCGATCAGCATTCGGGCATCGATGACGTCCTGAATGGCCAAGAGCTGAGCACCTCGGGTCTGCCAGTAGCGTCTCATTCTGTCCCTGGCCGTGTGGCTAGGAATAACTCCGGCCGTCGACGCTTCCAGCAGTTCCAACTTTGGCCCAACGACCGACCTCGGCCCCAAGTAGGCCACGGCGCTGCCCACTTCCATAAAGGGAAACAAGAAGTCGTGAGACTCTTCAGCGACCTGCCTGCGAACCACCGCCTCTAATTCGTTCACCCCCAAGCCTTCGGTCTGCTTGAGGTCCAGACGACTAGCCAACCAGCGAAGAACCGCCAGCTCGACCGCTTCGGGGGATTCCTTCTTCTCCCCGACCGCTTCAGCCATCCAGCAAACGAGCGCCTCGGTGGGATCCTCGTCGGCAGGGACCTCAAGCCCCAATTCCTCCACGAAAGCCCGCTTGGCCGAATCTTCCATATTTCTTAATCCCAGTAACATACAGAACCCTCCAGAGAGAAATAGCTACCTCTTCCGAGGTCGTTTCCTTTGCCCTGCCGCCATGCGAGTCGCGCTTCCTGTTTTTGAGCCTTTTTTCAGTTCCTCAAAGTATGCTCGCCACAAGATTATCAAAAAGTGGAGAAACGCCATGCGAATTACCTCAACGCCTCAAATCAAACAGAACAAACCCCTGGCGAACCTGCCAGCACCCAGCACAGCGAGCGCTGAGGCTGCGACCTCATCGCCCCCTTCCGACGCCGTCGACATCAGCTACGACAAAAAGGGTGCTGAAGTCGAGCGGGGCAAGCTTCTGAAGAAGGCGAAGTTCGGCGCCGTCGCTGGAGCGGGCGTGGGAACAGCCCTGGGCGTTGCCGCGGGAGTCGTCGGTGGAATCGCAGGCACCCTAGTCGGTCTAGCGGTCGCACCGGCTCTCGGTATCGCCGGTGCCGTCGCCGGTGGAGTCGGCGGATTCATGGCTGTGGCCAACCGCAAGAACACTCACGTGGGACACCTGATCGGTGGATTGCTCGCTGGAGCCGTCGGAGCCGCTGCTGGTGGAATGTTAGGATTTTACGGCGGAGCGGCCTTAGGCGCGGCAGCCGGGAGTGCTGGCGGAGCCCTGGGCGGCGCAGCAGGAGCAGTCGGCGGACTCAGCATCGGTGGTGCGCTCGGCGGAGTCTCCGTGGCCGGATACGAATTGACCTCCAACAAGGATCAGTACCCCAACCTTCTCGCCCAAATGAAAGAAGAAGAGGCGGCAGAGGCGGCCCAAAAGAAGATCGACGACGCTGAACAAGCCAAGTTTGAACAGGAATTGAAGCAAAAACTTAAGGATACAATTAGGAATCCATCAAAGTTTCGCGAATCGTTCGACAACTAACAACCGTCATCAGACGGAGCCCACAAACATTTCAACATGATGGTCCGGTCGACACCGGGCCCTCTTTCCTTCTCCCAGTAGAGTAGAAGCCTTACAAAATCAAACAGAAAGGGTGGAACGTCACACGGCAGTGGCTCAACCTGAAAAGAATACCTTACCCCAAGTGGGGGAAAAGTTTGGCCGATTCACGATCCTTGGACTCTTAGGTCGAGGCGGGATGGGGCAGATCTTTCGCGTCACCTCTGACGACGACCCTTCGGCTGGACCTGTGGCCCTCAAAGTCATCGACTCACCCAACCTCTCCAAGGTGGATCGACTTCGCTTCGAGCGCGAGTTTCAGTTGACCAGCCAATTCAGCCACCCCAACTTAGTGAAGGTCTATGAATTCGGTTCCTATCG
>CAZVVF010000028.1:0-12748 GCA_964630575.1 uncultured Burkholderiales bacterium
GTCTGCCCAGAGCACCGAGAGAACAGGGCCTCCAGGGGGGAGAAGGCCTCGGCGGTTCTAGAGTTTTGGCTCTGCGGTGACGACCTCGTTTGCCAGGACCAGCATCGATTTCAGATTTGGGACCTCAAGGAGCTTCGTCTGCGCGGGGAGTTCGAGGGACGAGTTCTCTGTCTGACTCGAGACCTCAGAAAGCTCGTGTTGCTCAATTCCAATGGGCTTTTTCTTCGGGAACCTGGCAGCGAGGACAAGCCTCTCTCGTTTCCCAGCCACGCTGATCCAGAGTCGCTCCTAGGAGTGAGGGCCTGCTTCACCCCAGACGAGAGCGGTCTGTGCCTGCTGACACCAGAAGGTCGCGTCGCTCAACTCGATGGTCAGTGCCGGGTGACTCCCCTGGCTTGGCCGCCGGCTGAAGAGAGCTTGAGTCAAGTCTGCTGTCTCAAGCTCTCGTCAGGTGGGACCCTCTATTTGGGCGGCGAGAAGGGGCGAGTTTGGTCGCTCGACTTCACAGCTCGATCCAGCCCCCTGTCGGTTGAGTTGGGGTTCGTCCCTGAGAGCATCGATCTCGGAGTCAGAGACGATACCTTGGTGGTAAGTTCAAAGTCGGAGTTCGCCGTCCTGACGACCCAGGGAGAGGTTCTGGCCCGGGGACCGGGACCCTGTGCGATAGACCCTTCGCGAAGGTTCGCGATAGCCTGGGTCGAGAAGGTCTTGACGCTGTACCGCTTGTCGCCTTTTCAGCGAGTGAGGGCTTGGAGCGAAGAGGTTGGGCAGCCCCAGGCCATTTTTATCGCTGAGGACGGCCGGAGATTTGTCTCGGTGGACCCTGAGGGACAGCAGAAAGTTTGGGAACTCGATGAAGACAGTCGAGTTTTCGAGCGACAACTCTTGCTGACTCCCGGGTCCTCCTATCACGACTTGATGGAGTCCTACGAGGCTTTTATGGTTCTTTTTTCCCAAGCCCAGCGGTTGTTTCAGAAAAAGCAAGACTATCTCGCCTACCGCTCCGTCTTGAACGCTCGCTCAGAGCCTGGATTCTACCAGAGTGAGGATGCTCTGGAACTTCAGTGGCAACTCTGCAAGCGACTGAGAAGAGTGTCGCTGGAAGCGCTATGGGAGAGGCTCTATTCGGTGAACATCGTTTCGGGCTCTCTGTCCTACGACCAGCAGACCCTGCTCTTGGCCCAGCAAGACTGCTGGATCGTTCGGGAGTTTGGCAAGCGAGGAGGCGGAGCCATTCGTTTGACTCTCAAGTCCAAGTCTCCGATCCTCAGCGCTCGCTACGTCACGGCAAAGACCGGAGAGTCTGTGGTGGTTTTGGTTCACCAGAACGGGATGGCGAGCTGTTTACGCTCGGAGAGCGGAAGCGGAATCTGCGAGGAGGATTTGGGCCTCGGACCTCTGGCCAAGGCCTTCGGGTTCGACGACTCTATCCTCTTGATTTCCGAGAGTTGTGACCTAGCGTTTTTTCATCCCCATCGGTTTGAGGTGACCTCCTCTATGAGGCTCGACCCGGGGTCCTTTCGAGCGGCCTTTCCACTGCTTCGCAATCGGGCTTTGGTCGTCTTTGAGGGCCAAGGGCCAGCGCTGGTGAACCTCAAGAAGGAGAGCGCCTGCATGGGTTTGCCCATCGACCTTGTGGATTTGCCCGGTGAGGTTTCATTCGCGGGTGAGACGGAGCTTCACGGACTCTTTTTGGCCGGTTTTTCAGAGGGGACTTTCGTGATCGCCGACGGGATGACGGGTAAGGTCGTTCTCACCACAAAGCACTCCGATGACGCCATAACGGGCGCCTGCCTCAATGTACCGATGGGATTGGGTGTTACCGCCGACAGAGCCGGAGGGCTGACACTGTTCGATCTGAATTCGGGTGAGGTCTTGGAACACCACAAGGTTCACACCGATGCCATCGAATCGGTCCGTCTGACTAGCAATGGGCGCTATCTCCTGACTCGGTCCACAATGGGAGAATCCCGTTTTTGGGAGCTTTCCTGGGCTCTCGACGAGAATCGTGGTCCCTATCGAGTGGAGTGGCTTTCAACGGGCCCGCTGGTCAATGTTCGCAAACTCTTCAGGAGCGTCCATCAAAGACTGGGATTGGGATGAGGTGCCCCCCCTGATGCCGATGAGATTCTTTCCCTCCTGCTGCATCTCGACGCTATCAGGTCGGGCGAATACCCTCTAGAGGTCGTCGCTGGGTCTCGTGTTGGCCGGGGGGTTGACGTTGAGCATAAGGCTGGAGAACTCATAGGCTTTCCAGATACCTTTGTCGTTGCGCTTGAGGGTGATAGGCCGGGCGCGAAAACCATCGGTGTTCACGAAGACTTTGACTTTGCCACTCTCGTTGGAACCGCTGTTCTTTTGCCGATACATGTCTACGATGTAGGGTGGGTTCACCGCATAGTTGTTGGCTGCGGTACCACCTTTGAGGTAGGCAAAACCCAGGTAGGGCCACATTTTGTATCCATTAATTCGGTTGATGTGGTACATGACAGAGCTGCTGGGGGCGTAGCCTTTGTACACGTTTCCTCGGGCGAGATTTCTCTGGTCGATGGCCAGTGTGAAGCACTGCATTCCAACCTCTTGGGATTTGGAAAACGACAGGAGAGCGGCCACAAAGCAGGCGGCACCACCCTCGGGCGTCTTGGCTAGGTTGTTGCGCAACTCCACGAACTGCTCGGCTGAGTCGGGTATCGTGATGGTGACCTCGTCGGCCCAAACCGGGGCTAGAGAAAGCGACATCAATAGGAAGAGAAGGACATGTTTCATAAGGGGCTGTTCGCAACTCGCTCTCAGGGCCCTTGCCCGACCTGCAGAACGTCTGCTCCGGTTACCTCGATCGAGGGGTTATGGATGGAGGGCTCTATTCTTTGGCCAGTAGGTCCAAGACGTCGACCCCTTTGCGCAATCGGGCGAGTCGTTCCTGAGCCTCTTGGCTCTCTAGGTAGCGAGGCATCACTTTGGGCTGCACAAGAATGCCCCGGGCTAGCAGTTCTCGTATGAGCGGGATGTGCTCGGCTGCGATCTTGCCCAGAAAGAGGGTCTCTAGCGGTTCCTCTTCCTTGAGGAAGTCGAGAACCGAAATCAGGCCTCTCAGGTAGATCATGTCCTTGGTGAGACCTCCTCCTCGCACCAGGCGAAGGGTCAGGTTGAAGGCGGCTCTTTGAGCGAAGCCATAGCGGCACAAATGTCGAAAAAGCTCGATAAAATCGGCGCCATCCATCAACATTTTGGCTCCTATGACACGACCTGCCAGGGTTCGGAGACGCGACGCGGTCAGTCCCCCGACCAGGTATTCCGATAGGACCGCTAAGCCCTCTTGGAACTCCGAGTAGCCGGCCAGACCCGTCCGAAGCTGAGTGAGCCTTTGCGCTTTGCCATTGAAGAAGGTCAATTGATGGGTTCCGACCTCGTGCTGGATCAAGGCGTTGGCTCGACCTGTCTGAATTCTGGTCCCCGTCGATACGAGCAGCCGTCCGCGCGAGACCATCACACCCGACAAGACGTCGGGGCTCTCTATGACGGTGGCGTCGAAGCCGTCCCACTGCTTTTTGTAGTAGGCCAATTCGTCGTAGACCAGAGCCAGAAACTCCTCAGGGCGCAAGGAACCTCTGGGTGTCTCGGCCCGTATGCGAACCGGAACTCGCTCCAGGATCTTCTCGGCAGTGGTCAGTAGGGAGGGAGAGACACAGCCGTAGAGTTGCTGGCTGCCGAGAAGAAAGGCTCTGCTTCCACGGTCTCCGAGCATGGTTATCTTGCGGTCGAGTTCCTGCTGTTTTTGACGCAAGAGGTGGGCGATCGTGGGGTCTTCGATGCGCTCTAGGTGAATGGCGTAGAGCGCCCTTTTGGAGAGACTGGGGTCGACTGAGAGCGGTCGATAGCGCAAGGTCGGGAGTTTCTCGAAACGACTGCTGCGAAAATCTCGCCACAGCTGTTCGGGATTGATGGGATTGACCTCCCATAGAAAGTCGAATCCTGAGGCGACCTCGTCGAGTTTCGCGTCGGCGTCCCACACTGACTTGACCATGGCCCGGCGACCTAGAGAATGAAAGTTCTTGGGTCGATAACTGGTGTGTTCCCGAACGAAGCGAAACAGCGTTCGCTTGAGGGCCCGCGAGAATCGCGAGCGAAAAGTCCTCAGAACTGCGGGATAGATCTGTTGCCCATCTCTTCGGTAGACGGGGTCTACCTCGATACCGATCTGGGTGACTCGCAACTTTTCCGCCAACCCTCGTCTGAGAACGGGCCTCATTCTGGCTGGGTAGAGGCGGGCCTCTCTCACGATTTCGACAGTGGCGCGTTGGCCAGCCATCTTGATGGCAACGAGCTCTCGCTGAAGATCGTCGAGGGCGACCTCGATGTTGGGCTCTTGTCCGGCGGGGAAGAGTCGGAAGGAAGCGGTGATCTCGGTGGGCTCTTGATCGATCAGGGGGGGATGCTCCTCGGGTCGAGCCCAGACCTCGATCAGCAGGGAATTGCCGAAGTTGGTAAGAGCCGACCGGCACAGAGCCTCGACGGTATCGGCCACGGGCTTTTTGAGGTCGCTGTTGGTTGAGGTCTGGAAGTAGCAGGCCTCACCTGTCACCAGTTGGGCCGTGCCCAGGTCCAGTGTTGTCTCAGGGCGACGATAGAGCACCAAGAAGGGGAGAGGACGCTCGATGTAGAGTCGCCCCTCATCCCGAAACGACCGGCGAATTTCGATTCGTTGCTCGAGTGCCGAGGCCACGTCGGCAGCGAGCGTGGTCATCGGGTCTCGGTTCTCGGCTGTAGGCTTATGAGGCATCGGCGAGGTTACGCCAGTCACGGCACAACACTCCTGCTGGCTTGTAAACGGTGGTTAACATTCTTCCAGAAATCCTTTACAAACTTTACAATTCGGAAACAGCTCTCATCTTTTTCAGTCCGCTCCTCAGCGTATAATGAACCTACAAGCGAATAACACAGCCGCCGAGCCAAACAAGCGTTGTGGACCCTCCTGCTAATCAGTTCTCAATTCGGCTCGGCGGTTTTTTTTGTTCTCAAGGCAAAGGTCGTCGAGGGCGTGGACTCACGGTCAGCCCGCCGACTGTTTGGGTTCTGATGTTCAAGCTGCGCCGAAGCACTCCGTTTGGGCAAGGACCTTGCTGGTCTGTCTTGCGCCCTATCGGGACCTCACCGGTTATTCGAGACGCTTGGGGACGAGTCGGCTGTCTTTGGACTTGGAGTCGTCCTCTTCGAGGTACTCTGCATCCGCGTTCACCAGCCAGGGGTCTAGAGGGCCCTCTCCCAGGATATTGCGAGCCGCCAGGATCCCGGTGATCATGGCGTGATCTTGGTTGTTGTAGCGGTGCATTCCGTTGCGCCCAATGGCCTGAAGGTTGGGCAGTTGCTCCTCGATGAAGGTCTTGATGATGTCGACCTTCTCTTGGTAATCGCCGTCGTAGACCGGGTAGGCGCGCGGCATGCGAACGACGGTTCCATCCCGCATTTGGTCGGCTCGGACCAAGCCGAGTTGCTCGACCTCCTTGAGCCCCAATTCGATGAGCTCCGATTCGGAGAGGTTCCAAAGCGGATCCCCGATGTCGCAGAAATACTCCAAGCCCAAACAGGTGAAATTGGGGTTGGGTACCATCTCGGCGCTCCAGTTTTTGTAGTTCTGGATTCGCCCTACCGTGACATTGGGATCGTGAATGTAGATCCAGTTGTCGGGAAAAAGGTCGCTGGCGTCTAGGACCAGCACGACCGTCAAGTAGTCGCGATACTTCAGCCCGTTGGCCGCCGCTAAGACCTCGTCAGGGGCCGCAGGGTCGAGACCCTCTATCAGATGGCGCAGTGGCATAGAAGAGATGAAATGGTCGGCGGCAAACTCCTTGCCGGCAGCCTCCACCGCCAGCACAGCACCGGGCTTCCATTTGATCTTGTCGACCCGATGGTTCATGTGCAGTGGGCAGCCAGCCTCTGTGAGGTTGTCGGCAACTTTCTCCCACATCATGCCCGGCCCCAGGCGCGGGTAGCGGAACTCATCGATCAAGGTCTTGATGGTCTTTCCGCGCTTACCGAGACCCAGCGCATTCAGTCCGGCTTTGAGAAGGTTCAAGTTCTTGATCCGTTGGGCA
The DNA here is from genome assembly GCA_964630575.1 of uncultured Burkholderiales bacterium. Lineage (GTDB taxonomy): Bacteria > Vulcanimicrobiota > Xenobia > Xenobiales > JADMJV01 > JAEXNA01. Next base: position 6,093 of record CAZVVF010000028.1, read on the forward strand.
GCCCAATCGGCAGAGATCTCATCGCAGCTCATTCCCCATACCTTCTCGGTATAGGTCTTGAAGAAGATTGAAAAAAGGCGCTGACCAAAGCGGTTGACGACCCAGTCTTCGAACGACTTTTCTGGTTTGCGAGGAACCACCTGAGCCCAGAGGTAGCTCATGATGCAGCGGAACGTCTCCACCGGTCCAAGATTGACAAAGGCGTTTTTGGCTTTCAAGGGGTAATCGAAAAATTTGCCGTTGTAGAGTATTCGTGAGAGGCGTCCCACACGAATCATGTCTTTTCCAAGCCAGTCGGTCCAAAGCTGCTCGACATCCTGGTTTTTGGAGAAGAAGCGGTGTCCACCGATGTCGAACCGGTATCCCTTGTACTCTGCGGTTTGAGAGATCCCCCCGACTTTGTCGGAGTCGGCCTCCAAAATCGTGGAACGGATCCCCTTGGAGTTGAGATGGTCGGCCGCTGTTAACCCTGCGGGACCTGCACCGATCACAAGTGTCGTGGTATTCTTAGCAGCCATAGGTGGTAATTTTCCTCATTCCACTGGGTTTCCTGAGGCAATCTATTGTCCTTCTCCCAACGGGCAAAAACCAGGTCTTCTCGCTGTCTGGTGAAAGCTTGTTGTGATGACCCGCTGGAAGGCCGCACTCTTTTTTCTCTTTCTGTCTTTTCTTTTTGGATACCGAACTTGGGCTAACGGGCTGACCCACTATCCCTCTGACATTCTCTCGGCGTATCCCATGTTTTACGACGGACAACACCAGGTTGAGAACTATGATCTCATCGATGTCGTCAATATCTTTTACCCCCAAAGTCGATATCTGCACGACGGGCTTCTTCAGGGGAGAATACCTTTTTGGGACCCCTACAGTTTCTGTGGGCACTCTCTTTTGAGCAATGGTCACTCGGGGTTTTTCTATCCCTTGCGCCTGATCACGCATCTGGTGGCTCCCATGCCGTGGAGCCACGATCTCTATCTGTTGCTCCATTTGACCATGGCCGGAACGTTTTTCTGTTTTTTGCTCCGCGGGCTGGGTTTGGGTTGGACCTCATCGCTATTCGGCGGGGTCATCTATGAATTCAACGGTTTCACCGCAGGCTGGCTGGAGCATGAACACGTGGTCACCTACGCGGCTTGGCTTCCTCTGGTCTTGCATCTCTATCACTCGGGGTTCGAGGCCGAGTCCAGACAGGTCCGCTACTCCTACTGGATAGCAGGCTGTGCCTGCCTGGGGATGATGGGGTTGGTTCAGATGATGCAGTTCTGGGCCTACGCCCTCATCTTGGCTGCTTGCTGGTGTCTGACTCAGTGGTGGATCAAGGGCCGGGATTTTCGGGACCTTCTGGCTCTAGGGCTTAGCTGGCTCTCGGCTCTGGCTCTGGCCGGGATAGCGCTCTTCCCGCTGCTGTCGAGCCTGGAGAGTCAAGCTCGGGCCACCATCCCGTGGGATTATCAGGTTCAGAGTTTTCGTGAGTTGCTCGTCTCCTTGCCCTTGGCTCTGGTTCTCCCGGACTTTGCCGGCAACCCAGCGGCGGGTTTTCATATCCAGCGGGTCGCTCTCGGTGGCAACTGGATCTACCCCGAGTCGGCGGTCTACGTGGGCCTGATCCCGCTGCTCCTGCTTCCCTTCAGTTGGGCATCGAGAGGGTCTTGGGTCTGGAAGTTCTTCGCTCTCTCGCCGCTCTTTGTGGCCTTGGTGTGTTCGACTCCGTTGTTCGCCATCTGCCACGCCATTCTGCCTGGTTTCGCCCAGACGATCATCACTCGAATCCTTTTCTTTCTTCCTTTCGCGTTGTCGGTGCTGGCGGCGCTCGGCCTGGAAAATGTTCAGAGCCGGCCTGAACGTTGGAGAGCCGTGGCCAAGTTGGGCGGGTTGCTGCTGGCCTCTTTGGCGGTTCTCTATGCCACGTTTTCCGGGTTGGCGGACTCGCTTTTTGAACATTGGTATCGCCGTGGAGTCATACGCTTACCCGACCCGCAGTTGACCCCCGATTTCGCCCGGGCCGCGCAGCAGAGTTTTGCGGACTTCTACCTTCTTTCGAATATTAGTTTTTGGTTGCCGTTGCTGGTCTTGAGCTTGGCCATTCCCGCTTTCTGGCTGTGCCAGAGCCGACCTCAGGTGCTCTCTTTCTTACTCCTTGTGGCGACTCTGGATCCGGCGATCCACTCGCTAGGCTTCAACACGGCCTCGTCGCCGAGCCGCCTGTACCCAGTGACCGCCGAGGTCGATTTTTTACAGAGGCGACCTCAGCCTTGGCGGAATCGGACTATGGGTTTGGCCTCGATCCGCCCCAACACCCTGTTCGCTTACCAACTCCGGGGATTTGAGGGTGATGAGTCGCTCTATCCGGAGTCGACCCGACGCTTCTCCAGTCGTCTCGCGCGCCGACCTGAATTCGGTCCCGAGACGTTCCAGGAGAAGACGTTCCCCGTTCAGAGGCTCAAGCAGCGCATGGTAGACTTGGCCGCAATCGACTTTTTGCTGACCTATCCCCAGGTTGAGCTGCCCGCACCCCGGGAACTCGTTTTTGCCGATCAACTCAAGATCTTTGCCAACTCCACGGCTCTACCCGACGTCTATTGGGTGGGGTCAGCCAAGTCTGTTGATGGCCTGGAGGAGGCGCTGGGTTGGATCAACTCCGATCTGTGGAACAAAGAGACGGTTGTCGTCGAGGGCGTCGATGGGCAGGAGACCGATCCCGAGGAACCAGCAGCGGACATTCAGGCCCTCGATTTCTCACGGCGCTCTGCTGAGGAGGTACGAATCGCCGGGCCAAAAGAGTCCGGTTGGGTGGTCTTTGTGGAGGGCTTCGACAAGGGGTGGCAAGCCTGGCAAGATGGTCGAAGGCTCCCTATCTATCGAGCCAACGGTATGTTTATGGCGATACCGGTGGAGTCCGGAAAAGAACTGTTTTTGAAGTTTGAGCCGGTGGGTCTCAAACAGGGCGCCCTGTTGTCGTTGCTGACGTTTTTGCTACTGAGTTCAACCCTTGTCGGGTTGAGAAGGTCAGCACAGAGATCGGAGAAACCTCACCGCGAATGAGCGCTAAGCCAAAACCACATACCTTCGGGCATGGGATCGCCTCGATTTTGCTCGTAGCCCTAGCTTTGGGGCTTCACTATCGGTATTTCTCTTTTTTCAGTCAGTTCGCCACGCGAGAATTCAGCGGGCGGCGGATTTTTCTGCGCGATTCCTATACGATCGGTGAGGTTCTGGGGGCAGGATGGGAGCAATTTTTCTTTCTGCTCTTGAGCCACGGGATCCCTTGCCTTCTCTTGTTTCTCGCCTTTCGCTTGTTTGGCAAAGGCCAGACTCGTCCCCAGGAGTCCTGGCCTTGGCTCACTCCGTTGAGTTACGCCTACGTTCTGGTGATGACGGTCACAGTCCAGGTCGCCACTGTTTACACTCCGGCTTCAAGCGATGAGTTCTCTTACTATTTTCAGAGTCGAGTTCTGGGGATGGGGGCACTGGCTCTACCCGGGGTTGGGCCTGCTGATTTTCTGCAGATGGCCTTCATTGAGTCTCACCCTTGGATGAGTATGTACCCTCCGGGTTGGTCGGCTTTTCTGGCCCTGTTTCCTCAAGGTCTCTTGTGGTTGGGGCCACCGCTGATCTCGCTGATGGCTCTGTTCTGTGTTCAGCGCTTGGCTGAGGAGGTGGTGGGCCTTCCGGCCGCTCGCTTGGGCACGGTGCTCATGGCTTTGAGTTCCGGCTTCGTTTGGCAAGGTGGGACCTTCTTCCCGAACCACGCCCTTCTGGTCGGGCTGGCCGGGGGAATGGCCCTCTATCTCTACGCTCTCCGCGAAAAGAAGCTTGTTCCGGCTTGCCTGGGAGGGCTCTCGCTGAGTTGGGCCTTTGTCACGCGGCCGGTGGAGACGGCTCTCTTTGGCGCCGTGGTGGTGGTCTGGTTTCTGCTCTTTCGCAAATCGACTGAGGTGGAGTGGGGATCGCTCTCGACGCTGATCGCCAGTGGGCTTGTCGGTTGTTTCGCCTTTGGAATCTTCTACCGCTATAGCGGCGGATTCTACTCCTTCATAGAGCCGGACCCCCCGCATCACTTCGTAGCGGCGCTGTGGAATTTCTGGTACCCCCTGATCAGAAACTTGGCTTGGTGGTCCCCTTTCTACTTGACTCTCACCCTCTATTTTCTCAAGACTTCTCGGCTCACACCTAGCCAGTGGCTGTTGCTGCTCTATACGCTGGCAACGGTCGGGGCTTTCACGGTTTTTATCGACAATGGACAGTTCGAGTATGGCTCCCGCTATTGGTTGGCCGGTTGGGGGATGATGGCGCCGCTCGCCGGTGCTGGTGCTGAGCGCTATCTGCAGGGCCGCAACCCGCGAGTGCTGCCATTCGCAGTCCTGTCCCTACTGCTCTACTCCGTGGTTCCCACATCGTTGCTCTTTCAGCAGGCTCGGTCGCGAGTGCCAGCACCCGTCGTTTGGGTTCGAGAGAACCTCCCGGCCAACAGCCTCCTGTTCGTTCGTTCGACCCCTGCCAACGACCCCACCAACCTGATGCAGAATCTGCCGGAACAAGAGCAAAGATGGCTTCTCTTCTTGGAGCCTGAGCGCACTCGAGCGCTCCGGCGAGTGTGGCACGATAGGCCGGCTTTCGTGGTGGACTGGGCTGATGGTCGCTATCGCTTCACCCCTTTTGAGGAGGCGGTGTTGGACGATTCTCTGTCCTTGATGCTGGCGGCCAACCACACCGCCCGAATCCTCGGGGATCGAGAGCGAGCTTTGGCCCTGTGGCGGCGAATCCAGCCGGAAGATCCCTATTACACCAACGCTAGGCTCAACTGCGGTGTGGCCCTGTTCAACCTAAAGCGGCCCCAAGAAGCGCTCCAAGAGATCGAGTTGGCGCGCGCCGCGGGAGCGCCGGAGCCGGTGGTAAGAAGTGTCTTGGAGCGCTTCAAAACCCCCTGATTCAGCTCGGGGGCAGGCGGCTTATAAGCGGTTCTGTCGCTTCAGGCGTTGGATGGTCGACTCGGGAATACCAGCCTTTCGAGCCAATTCGAAATCGGCTGCAGCCTCATCCGGACGATTGAGTTTGGAGAGGGCTATCGCGCTGTTGAGTCGGGCCGCTGCGAAATAGGGGTCCTGTTCCGGCACGCTCTTCCAGAGTTCAATGCCGCGTTGGCGGCGACCCAGAAAGAACGAAAGGTGGTTGGCAGCGTGCATTTTGGACCGGGAATCGTTGACCGCGGCTTCCTCGAATGGAGTCAGTTTGTAGTTCCCGTTCTCCCAGTCGAGAACGAAGGCCGGTCTCTTTGACCAAACCTTGCGAAGGGCTCGATTCCGGTCCGGGTCCAAGAAGAGAAGCCAGGTCTGAGTGGACCGAGGGAGGTTGCGAATGAGTTCGGTCGGATTGTTCTGGGGAGTCGAGCGCACGAAAATGATGCTATCGGAGGGATAGTACTGCTGAGCCCAAGGTAACACCCCATGGGCACGGCTGCGGGCCTCGGAATACAAGAGGTTGAATGGGCTCAAAGCGTAGAGTGATAGAAGAACGACGGCCAAAAGGAAGCATCGCGGTCGGTACCCTCCAAGGCGTTGCACCAGCCAACTCTCGGCTCCGGCCCCAACCACAGGGGCCATCATGGTCCAGCCGGTGATCCAGTATCGAGAGCCGTACTCCACCTGCCCGTTGTCGATAAAGATGGCAAAAGCGACGACCGTTGCCGCTCCGTGGAGGAGGAGAAACCAGTGCCCAGGTGTGAGCTTGGCCCGCTTCATCGCGTAGAGGATCAGCGAGAGGTAAAAGGGAGTCCACCAGGCCAACGTGCGGATCAGAGGATAATAAAAGTTCCACAGTCCCGCCACAAAATGGTGTCGGAGTTGCCGCTCGAGTTCGAGGTAGAACTCACCCACGTGCTGAGAGAAGATACCGTACGCCAAGCATCCCACGGCGCCGCTGAGTAGGGTCACCGTGAGCGGGGCGCGAGCGATCGGGAACCGTCTGCGAAAGAGCAGAGCCCAAACTATCACGGTGGCTCCGAACAGAGCCGTTTCTACGGGTCGGGTGACAAAGGCCCAGGACAGTATCAGGCCCGAGAGACAGGCTATGAGGATCTTGTTTTTTCGGTTGGCAAAGATAAAGAGCGAGGTGCCGAGCGCCAGTAAGGCCAGGTGGAGGTGATGCGGGAAATAGGTACCGCCTTGCCAGTAATACCCTGGACTAAGGGCCACCAGGAACGTCCCGAGTCGGGCCTGCGAGGTGGTCCCAACCAGCGTTGCAAGCCAGTACACCGCTCCCAGCGCCAACACCGATGCAATGGGGGGAGCCAGCCACAGGATGTCGGTGGGGAACAAGGCCAAAAAGGCAGCCCAGCCCGGCGGGTAGGTTCCCATCCAGGGGTTGCTCTTGATGAACGGTACCTCGAGGTATTCAGCCGGACCATAGGCTGGAATGCTCAGCTCTTGGAGCCTGAGTATGCGACTCTGAAAGGTGTGAGAATACTCGTCGACTGTGATGGGGATTCCAAGAAAGGCGTATTGGGCCCCTAGCGAGCCTCCCAGAACGAACAGCGTACTGAAGGGTAGGAGCCATCGCGGAAGTGTACGAGTCTCACCGGCCTCTTGAAAGAGCAGCCACATAGCAACACCGATGAGCGCTGTGGGGATACCGTGAGACAGGACTAGGTGCCATCCTTG
>CAZVVF010000029.1:0-12689 GCA_964630575.1 uncultured Burkholderiales bacterium
GGGCTTTTTGTGGCTCTTCAGAGCGCAAGCGTCGATCCGCGGCTCGTTTGTAGAGGGCCAAATAGTGTGGGTCTCGCTCCAGGGCTTCCTCCCAATGCTCTCGGTCCACCAGAGCCTGAACCTCAGGGGTGGTCGTGCAGCAGCGTCGTTGGAATTCACTGACATAGGTGGCGGTCAGAGGGGCTCTGAGCCCCCAGGGACCCATCACGGAACCTTCGTCGCTGGGGCCTTCGACACCGTTCGTGTGATTGAGATCGAGAAGGCAATGGTACAGTTCGTGGGCTGCTACGGTGGATTGGAAAGGATCGTCTGGCATGAGCTTCAAGAGGACCATTCTTGAAGTTCCGAGCCCCGAGCTGTAGGCCGTTGCTGTTTGGGATTTCGCCAGCACAAGAGCGACGCCGTGGTCGGGCAACCAAGACGGCTCCGAGCCCACGTCCATGAGGTCACGGAGGGTTTCAAAAGATTCCTTGACCTGATGGGGCGATGGTTCCAGGATATTGAGTCGGTGGCTGGGGAACTCTCTGTTGTGGAAGGCCAAGAGGTCTTGGAGCAACCCTTTGGGGATGGGGCCAAAGGGCTGGATTGTGAGTTCCTGGAGCGGCTCAGTCCCATAGAGGGAATGGAGCACAGGGGAGACCTTTTGAAGGGGGCGCGAGCGCTGTGCTGGCTCCGAGAGCCAAGACCGGCGGAAATCCTCACAGGCGGTTCGCCTGGGACTCTGTCGGAGGAGCTCCAGAGCTTTTTCTCTCTGGCCTTGATGGACCAAGGCTTCGCTTAGGAACTCCCTCAGTTCACGGTGACCGGGGGCGACTCTGTAGCCAGCAAGGAGGGTCTGAAGGCTGTTCTCCCAGTGTCCCAAATTGGCTTCGGTTCGTGCTCTGTGAAGAGAAAGATCGCCGGACAGTGGAGGCTCTTGTTGATCCGGGGTCATGGGGCTGAGTATAGCAGAATTCTGAGGGCTTCTCGAAAGCCTGATCCGGTCGTTCAAAGCCAGAGCCATGGGCTGGGCGAGAGATCGCTCCAGAGGACGCTTCAAGAGAAAATCTAACAGAAATCGAATGGGATAATGTCGCCCATGTCTTGCAATTTACCGCCACTCTTTATAGGGTGGAAGGGTTGGATGTTTTCGCTGGAGGCGAGCGTTTGAAAGATTCACGTGACACGAAGGTTTTGATACTCCTCGGTGCGGGCGGCCCACGGGCCTTGCGCTTGGAGGGTCATGCCGTGGCGAGTGCCCTCTTAAGTCTGTCGAGCGGTAAGGAACCGAGTGGTCCTGAATTAGAGTCGATCCCTGAATGGGCTGAGTGCGTCGTTAAGAGTTTGCAGGAGAGGGGCCGTGGCTGGGCCTTGCTTTCAACCCCTGAGGAACAAGAGTTAGAGCCCGAACCAGAGCCCATCCGAATCGTGCAAGGGAAATCCGAAATTGAGCACGGGGCGGATTTTTCAGCCCCCCTGAAAGCGCAGCTGCAAGAACTGTTAGAGGGATTCACCAAAAAGACTGAGGCGGAGTCGGACACCTACACTCGTTTGAGCGCTCTCGTTGAGCGCTTCTTAGCTGATAGCGAGGGGCTCGAGACGCTCTTCCCCGAGGTCCAGTGCGGAATAGCCCACACTCTAGGAACGGTTCTTGGGCACAAACTCGCCGACGAGATGGGTTACTTTGAGGGGGACCTCCCTGGTTTTCAGAGCGATGCCTCTCAGCAGAACCAAACCGAATCTCCCAACTATGAGGTGTGGGATCGTTTGGAAGAGGCTACATCCTCAGAGTCCTTGGCCATTATTCTCTCGCCCAGTGAAGTCGTCTTGAGGAGAAAGCCCTTCAGGGACCGACTGGTGGCAGGCATTCGCAAGCTTCGCTTGGACTTTTATCGAGACGTTGGCTTTCTCTTGCCAGAAGTGGTTCTCCGATATCCCGAGGGGTTCGGGGAGGCCACTGTCAACGATTCTATTCCCCCTATTGAACCGGGGGAGTACGTGGTGGCTCGACGCCGACAGGTGATTCACTGTGGGCGCTTCCCCGATGTGAAGTTGGTCGACCAGGTGGCCTATCTCTTGGACGATTTTGAACAGGTCGTGAGAGCCTCTGCCGGCGAATGGCTCACGCATCACCAGGTGGATTATCGGCTCCAGTTGGTCAACAAGGAGGAGCCAGCCTTGGTGGATGATTTCTTCAGGCTCGGGGGCTCGATCACCGAACTGCGTCGCCTCTTGATAGAGTTTTTGGGTTGTGGTTTTCACATCAAGGATATGCACACCATTCTTGAGGTGTGCTTGGACCACGCTCCCGAAGACCGCTTGGCTGCTCTGGTCGAGAGGTTCTCGGGCTCGACCTGGGTCTAAGGTGCGCCTTCTGCCGGCTGGGGTCGACGGGGACTGTTGGCTCAATGGGCTAGGAGCTTTCTCGCAAACGGTGCTTTGGAGACCTGCAAATTGAGCTTGTTATGTTTGAAGCGGAGCTTACCGCTCTTAGGTGCCGTGTTGTTCCTGATCGCCACAGCCTTGGCCCAACTTGATGTGGAGTTGGGCCAAGGGCAGATCGACACGGAGCAGGGTCTCGATGTCTATGAGGGTTGTAGTCTCGGTTGTGCCCTGGGTTGGCAGCTTCGGGTCAGCTCCGAGCTACCCGCCTCGGCTGGGAGGAGCTACGATGCTCGACAACTCGAAGACAAGCGATTTGAAACATGCTGGGCCGAGGGCGTTGAGGGGCAGGGTCTCGGGGAGTTCATGGAGTTTCGCTTCTCCAAGGATAGCGATAGGGGCACCGTTCCCTTCAGGGGGCTACTCATCAAAAATGGCTATACGAAGAGTGCGGACCTCTGGGCCAAAAACAGCCGAGTCAAGGAATTCGAATTGTCGCTGAACGGAAAGAGCAAAGGGGTGATTCGGCTGGCCGATACCTCCGAGAGTCAGAGCGTTTCTTTCGCCCCCCTCTCACTGGGTAACGGTGATGTCGTTCGGCTCACCGTGCGGTCGGTTTATCCGGGTTCCAAGTACCAGGATACCTGTGTTTCCGAGATCCTTCCCCTGGGTGCCCACTGAGGCTTTTTAACATGGCGAGCGCAGGAGGACCGGGCAGGCACTAGAACGGCGCCCCATGAACTTTGAGAAAATTTCTATCCCTGATCCCATTAAGCCCTACGCTCCATTGATCGGGAACCTCCTCTACGGTATCGCAATTTTCGCCTGTGGTTGGGTTCTTTCCAAATGGGCTTTCCGACTTATCAAAGCGGCTTTGGGCAAGACGAAAGCCGATGAGGCTCTCAGTAAGTTCCTGGCCTCTTTAGTACAGTATCTGGTGTTGATAGCGACGGTGATCGCCTCGCTCAACCGTGTAGGGGTGCAGACGACAAGTCTTGTCGCCCTCTTGGCCTCGGCAGGTTTGGCCGTGGGCTTGGCCCTGCAAGGCAGCCTGTCGAACTTTGCCTCAGGTGTGCTCATACTCGGATTGCGTCCCTTCACTCTAGGTGATTTTGTGGAGATTGGTGGGAAGTCCGGTAGCATTGAGGATATCGGCCTCTTTATGACCAAGCTGCTGTGCCCCAACAACGAGGTGGTTCTCGTGCCCAACTCTTCGATCACCGGAGGGATCATCGTAAACTATACAACCATCGGTGTGAGGCGCTGTGTCATAGAGGTGGGCGTTGCCTATGGAGAGGACGTTCGCCGGGTGAAGAAGGTTCTAGAACAGGTTGCTCTCGGCCATGACTTTTGCCTGTCAGAGCCTGCTCCAAGCGTTGTTCTCGACAGTTTCGGCGACTCATCTCTGAACTTTCAGTTGCGCGCTTATGCCAGGTGTGAAGACTTTTGGCCCATGGTCGGTGAGTTGAAGTTCAGGGTCTATGAAGCTCTGAGTCGCGAGAATATCGAAATCCCGTTCAATCAGATGGTGGTCCATCAGGCGCCGGCAACGAAGCTTTAGCGAGGATCGACGGGGGTGTGGTCGGTTGAATTCTCTCGCCTCGCGCTCGGGCTTGGCCTAAGAGTAGAATCTTGTCTCGTGTAGGTTCTTGGGCCGGTGTGTCGAATCTCTTCGAGTATGTCAAAACTTCCAGACTGGATTCAAGCGCACATCGACCTTTACCGGGAAGACCCCGAGAAGGGTCATCTTTGGGACTCGAGTGTGGTAGGAGGGCCGGGCCCGCTCCCTTGCCTTTTGCTCACGACGATCGGTCGAAAGAGTGGCAAGAAAAGGACGCTGCCTCTGCTCTATGGAGAGTGCGACGGCGGGCTTATCATCGTGGCCTCAAAAGGTGGAGCCCCAGCCCATCCTCTCTGGTATCTCAATCTTGTCGCTAATCCGCAGGTTGAGGTCCAGGTGGCGTCTGAAGTGTTCTCCGCTGAAGCGAAGACCGTCTCGGACGATGATAGAGAGCGCTATTGGGATCTGATGGCCAAGATCTGGCCCTTTTACAACGACTATCAAGCCAAGACAGACCGTCAGATACCGCTCGTGTTTCTTCGTCCCCTGAAGAAGTCCTGAGAACGATTCTCCTCATCCCAGCGAAGCCCGCGGTGCCGTTTTTTACAGGATTTTCACGGCAGGAGTGAAACATCACGCCTCGTGGCACCTTCATAGTCGTGCTAGGGTAGGAGAAAGAATTTTGAAACAGTTATTGCAAGTCAGGAGCACGTTGCTCACCCTTTTCGTGGTGGGTTTTGTTACGCTCTTTTCAGTCGGTTGTGGAAGCTCGTCTGACAACAGCTTCGTGGCAACGGGTACCAGCAATCAGGCACCCACGAACGGGACCTTAGTTTTTAATCTGCAAAAGGCAAATCCTCAGCAGGTTACCACCGTTCCGGCGGATACGACCACGGTTCGTATCGATCTTTATACGGCGAGCGACTCTTTGGAATCCTCGGTGACTCTCGGATATCAGAACGAGATCGTTCTCGAGGATGTCTCTCCCTCTGTGGTTCGTGCCGACCTTTTGGCCTTGAACGGCGACGGTCTACCGGTTCGCAAGTTCAGTCAAACCTTTACGCTCAATCCCGGAGAGGCTGTCGAAGTTAGCTTCGATGACGGCCAGCCGGTTTCGTTCGAAGGGGTGACGATATCGCCTAACCCGGTAAACCTGCTGCTGAACGCTGTCCCAGAGATGGTCTCTGAGCAGCAAGTCTCTCTGACCGGAAAATTCGATGGTGCGACCTACTATCTCCCCATCGACGAGAATGTGGTTTTTGAAGTCGCCAACCCTCTGGTCGCCAACGTCTCGGCGGACGGCTTGGTCAGCGTTCTTAACGCGGCGCCGAACCAACCGGCCAGCAGTTCCATCTTGTCGGCTACCTACAACTTCCTGGGAACCGAGCAGGTTGGAACGGCAACGATCGATTCCCGATTTTTCGCGGTCGCCGCCAATGGTTCGACAGTGATCCCAGCGGGCGATAGTTTCGTAGGGAATTACGGTTTCGCGTTTTTCGATTCCAATGGTCAGCAAGTCCAGATTTCGGGCGTGACCTTCGCTCTAGAAACGCCGGTAGAGGGTGTCGTTGTCGACCCTGCGACGGGTCAGTTCAGCACGACCGCTCAGACGCCCCCCGGACAATTCACCATCATCGCCACTTGGGTGGACGATGAGCGAGCGGGAGCAACAGGCCTGACCTTCACTTCGCCTGTCTTCTTCACGGTGGTGGATATACCGTAACATCGCTCTGAGGCTCCACTGGGCCAAGGACACGAGGGACCTCCGCTTGGGGGTCCCTTTTTCATGGAGGAAGTCGGTCTTTTCAAGGCGGTGAGGATGATTTTATGGACTCTGGCAAAAATGGGAATTTCTCGGCACCTTTGAAGACGTAGAACTCAAGGGGGGGAGCTTAAGGATGAACAGCGATGAGGACATTTGTATTTCTCTTAATTTTAGCCGCGATGGCTCCGGCTCAGGCGGGATGGTTTTGGGCCCAAGGTGATCCCTTGGAGCGCTCGGCCTGGCATGTGACGAGCCTCGAGGGTCGGAAAGTCCAGGGAGAATTGACTCTTCAATTCGGAGATGATGGGCGCCTCATGGGGCGAACGGGGGTCAATTCCATATCGGGAAGCTATCGCATAGAGGGCTCTTCGCTCCATATTGGGCCGTGCGCCATGACGCGAATGGCCGGCCCCCCGGAGCTTATGGATCAGGAATCTCGGATGACGTCGGCGCTGGATAAGGTCGATGGCTTTAAGCGCAGGGGGAGTGAGTTGACTCTCTTGTCCATGGGGGCTGTGGTGATGAAGCTTCGTCAGCGCGATGCCGACTAGGCTCTCCTCAAGCTAGAGGGTCGAAGTAGAACTCGACTCCATAGCCGTCCGGATCTTGGATCCGAAAAGAGCTGTGACCGTCGGGATCCGTTTCGAGAGGCTTTATGAACTCGCAGTGGGCCAGTTCGGCGTAGACTCTCTCGAGTTCAACAAAACTGTCCAGCGGAAAGCCAAAGTGAAACCAGGAGGGGACCTTCGCCGGTTGCTGGTCTTCTTTGAGGGCGAGTTCAAACCCGCGGCCGTCGGTGACTAGGGTGATGCCGTCGAAGCTCCGACTGACCTTCATTCCTAAGACCCCCTCGTAAAAGTCGAGTGATCGCTTTAGGTTCTGGATATGAAGGTGGAGGTGTCGCAGGCGTCTTCGCTTTTGCACATCACCGGGCTGAATGTCCAAGGTGTCTTCGCGCATGTACAGATCGATGAAAGAGAGGATGGGCACTTTGAGGTTTTTAAGGCTCTCGCGACCGCCTTCAAAGGTCTTTTCAAAAACGGCGCAGACCCCCACCAGAGTGGCCTCGGCCTGAGAGAGGATGTTGGCGATCCCGCGGACCGCCTCACCTCGAGCTAAAAAGTCGTCGATCACCAAGACTCTCTCCCCGGCTCGAAGCATGCGCTTGTCCACCGTGATGATGGTATCGACATCCGTGGTACGGCTTTTGACACCGGCTTCGTAGCAGTCTTTTTGAGTGACGCGCTTGCCCTTTCTGGCATAGACCATGGGCACGCCTAACTCCTGGGCTGCGAGAAGCGCTGGAACGATGCCGCTGACCTCGATGGTGAGAATCTTGTCTACGTTTCGGTCTTCGAAGCGGCGGGCAAAGGCCAGTGCTGCTTTAGAGAGCACATCTACGTCCACTTGGTGGTTCAAAAGGGTAGAGGCGTCGATAATTCCGTCGCCAAGGTAGATGAGCTTTTCTCTGATGTTTTGCATTAACATGGGGCACCGTTCTCTAAGGGATTGGTCTTGATCCTGCAGAGAATCGCAATGAGTGAATCTCTCTGCACTGTGGAAGCCGGGTGGCTCCAATCTCTCTGGCTGGTCGATGTTTCAAGTCTCAAGCTCTTCCGAAAGACCCTGACACTTTTTGTCGTATCGCCGCTGTAGGCTGAGTTTATGAACAAGGTCTCTAGGCTCTTTGCAATCCACCGAGCTCTCCAGAGTGGAAGCCAGCCGCTCAACGCTAAGCAATGGGGGCGAGTCTTTCAGGTCAACGTGCGCACTGTCTTGCGAGACATGGCGTTTCTCAAGCAGGAACTGGGAGCCCCTATCGTCTTTGATCCGATTCTCAAAGGATACCGTTATGATGGGGCTAAACTTCAGTCTATGTCTGAACAGAAGCAACCCAAGTGGCCTCGACTCCTCACCCTCATTCATCGAATTTGCGCCGAGCCGGGTAAGACCGCCAAGGAGCTTGCCGAGGAGACTGGCCGGACCGAAAGAACCATCTTTCGGGATATACAAGACCTCGAAAAAGCTGGTTTTCCGATCTACAACGAAAACGGCTACCGCTTCGCCGCCGACGCCTTTCTACCGGCCTTCAATCTGACCCCTTCCGAGATGTTCTCGCTCTATGTGTCGGTGAGACTTCTGGAATCTCAAGATGAGGCCCAGTTTGGGGCCGAAGGTCGCCGTGCCTTGGAAAAACTCTTGCGAGGAATGGCCGAGCAAAAGCGTACCGATATTGGAACCTTGCGTGACTCTGTTCAGGTCTCGGAGGTGCCAGAGGAGACCGGGGCCAGTTTGCTCGGGGACATGCAGATGGCGTTGGCTCAGGGCCGTCAGATCGTGATCCACTACCGAGGGATGAAAGATGACCAGGCCAAGCCTCGCTACTTAGACCCGATGGGTCTTTTCTGCTTTCGTCAAGTGTGGTATCTCCACGCCTTTGACCACCGACGCGAGGGATTGAGGAACTTTCGTCTCTCGAGAATAGAAAAGATCGCGGTCACGCAAGAACCGGTTGGGCACGAGGCGAGAATGGAGATTGGAGATGCCTCCTACCATAAGTGGGACACTGAGGGTCAAGCCAAACGGAAAGTGAGGATCAGGGTCACGGAATCTCTGGGCCGATGGCTACAGGAGAACCCGGCGCATCCCAGCCAGGTCCTCTCCGGGAACGAAGTGACCTATGAGGTGGCCAATCCTATCGCGATGGCCCGCTGGGTGACCAGTCTCTATGGATTGGAAGTTCTGGAACCGGCCGATCTGCGCGCTGAACTCTTTAGGATCAGTCAAGAATTGACCGAACTCTACGCTTTGGAAGAAGAGGAATAGCCCATGAAGCGGCACCCCCTCCAAGAGCCCTGAGGTTCGCCAGATGTTGGATGACCACGCCCGTCTGAGAGATAAGTTTTGCCAACTCGAGGCCCTCTACGACCAGCAAGGACCCTGGCGGGATTTGCTTGAGGAGGTTGGTCAGGAGCTCGAAGCGCACGCGCGGCTTGAGGATCGCCTTGTCTTCGGCTACCTGGAATCCGTGCTTTCGGCTCAGGACCTTGATGACATTTTGCATCGCTCACAGGATTTTCGTAAGCGTATGGGGCGGCCTATGGGTAAGCAGTGAATCTCCTCAGGTGAGATTTCTGAGCTTGGACTCAGGACGACCCATCGCGTTGGAGTTCTCAAGAAGGCCTCCCGGCGCTTGTGACAGCTTTTGTCACTGGGAGCCGATAGCATCGACCTGGAAGACCCCAGCAGTATGTCTGGGGGTTCGGAGGTCGTTATGTTTCATACCAATGAGGGCAGGCGTGTTGCTAGCGACCTTGTTCGTCTTCAAGAAGAAGAGCGGGTCTCTCTAGCAGGAGAGCTTCACGACGGTGTCGCTCAAGATGTCGCCTCCCTATGGGTTCTGCTTCAATGTGGTGATAGTGAGGGAACGCTTAGAACCTGTCGAGAACTCTCGGAGCGTTTGCAGGCTCTGTTTCAGCGTTACCAATCGCAGAGAGGACACGAGCTAAGACAGCGGCTCGTGGAAGAGCTCGAAGAACTGCGAACTCCGATCTTTGAGTTGCAGAATATTCTCCACTCCGGCAAGGCCCTGCCCCATCAGCTGCGATGTCGTTGCCAGGCTATCACCCTTCAGCTTCTCCACGATCTCAGGGCCAAGCTCTCGGAGTGGCGCAACCCTGTCCTTCACGGCTGTCCTCTGTCCAAGGCCTGGCCGGAACTCGGCCGCTTGGACCCTGCCCTCGATGAGGCGTGTCAGCCCACAGCGCTGCTGTGCTACCGCGTGGTTCAGGAATGCCGCTACCATTTGGGCTCTGAGCTGAATAGCCTAGACCTTCAGGTCGAGGGCCAATGGCTGCGGGCAAACATCACAGTCCAGGAGACGGCCGACCAAGAGCGACTTCTCGCCTGCGCTCGAAGATGTCGTCTGGTGGGTGGGAGCTTTGTCATCGTGCGCTTGTTCCAGCAGGCCTCGGTTCAATTTGAGCTTCCCCTGAGAGGGCTTTTGTGAGGACAAACCGAGGTGTTCGTGCTCGACTCAGTCAAAAGCGAGCCTGAGGTCGCTACTCGCCCTTTGTGAAGGCGCCCTTCACTGTCTCAAAGAGACTCTCAGCCCAGCCGGTGAAACTCTCGGGCAGAGAGTCCCAGGCAAAGAAAAGAGCAAAGACTAAAACGATGTAGAAGATGGTTTTGATGGCGGCTCGAGTTTGGCGTCTCGTGCGCAGCGCTTCCTCCTGGACGGCTCTTCTGGCAGAACGGACCTGACCGTCAAGAACCGATTGATAACAAGTTTTGCTGCAGTATTTGGCGTCCTCGTGAAGTTGGGTGCACTCGTCGCAGAGAGGAATAGAGCAAGCCGCACAACGGGCCGTCGCCAATCGTTCTTGGTGTTTTAGGCAGTGAGATTGCATACTCACTCAGCTTCGAATAAGTCAGGGGAAGCCCTTGCTCGATGGCCCGTGGCCACACAGGGGAGAAGACTTGACTGATCTCGGTCTGAGCCAGTATAACTAGCTTGAGCGATTGCTCAAGAATTTCCAGAGGAGAATAGGGATGACTGAGTTTAAAATTTTTGGGCCGACCGATGCCCCGGAGAAGAGCCGAGCACTCTTGGAGAGTTCCCTCAAGACCTTTGGAATGGTCCCCAACCTTCACGGCGTGATGGCCGGCGCTCCAGGGCTCCTAGAGGGATACCAGACCTTGCATAGGTTAGCGACTGAGACGTCCTTTAGCAAAGAGGAACTCACCGTGGTTTGGCAAGCTATCAATGTGGAGCACGGTTGTCACTACTGTGTGCCGGCGCATACCGGAATCGCTCATAGTATGAAAGTGGACTCCTCCATAACCGAGGCTCTGCGAAACGAGACCCCGCTTCCAACCAGCAAATTGGAGGCGCTGCGTACCTTCACTCTCGATCTTGTGCGCTCGCGTGGACGAGTCGACGACCAAGCGGTTTCGGACTTTCTCAAGGCAGGGTTCAGTGAGCAGAATGTGTTGGAGATCGTTTTGATACTGGCTCAAAAAGTGATGAGCAACTATACCAATCACTTGGCTAATACCCCAATAGACAAGCCGTTTCAGAAGTTTGCTTGGGTGAAGAATAACGTCGGTCGCGAATAGGCGCGGCTGTGGGCCGAGGTTATGGTTTCACCTTCTAAGGTGAGCTACTGGTAGCTGGAAATGATGTCGCGGATCCGAGTATAGGCAAGGTCGGCTCGGCCCTGCCGGTTGGGTACGACGTAATCATAGTATGGGGCGAAAGAGTACGAGTTGATAGCGTTCTGCAGCTTTTCGGCGACCTTGGTTGGGTTGTTGAATTTGCTGTTGAGGCGCTGCTCGATCTCCTCGGCCGGTGAGATCAAGAAAATGGTGACAGCATCGGGCCAAGACTCTTTTATCTGCTCGCCGGTACCGAGGTCCACGATGGCCAGGGCGTGCTCGTCTCGCGAGAGTATCTCGTTGATCGGTTTCTTAGGGACTCCGTAGCTCACGCCACCGAGGTAGACGCGGTAAGAGGCAAAGTCGCCATTGCGGACCAACGTTTCAAACGCGTCAGGAGAGACGTAGCTGTATTCGGTGTCGTCCTTTTCCGGAGGCCGCGAGGTGATGCGAGGGCAAAAACGCAGTTTGAGAGATTCGTCGGCCAGTAAGCGTCGAGCGAAACTCGTTTTGCCTACGCAGGCAGGTCCATCTAGTACAAAGAGTTTAGCTGACATAGAGTCGGCTTCTCGTTGCCGGCGTTGGGCTCCTATGTCTCACTTGCGAAAAGGATAGGCCGACGCGCTGTCGGAAGCCCCACGGATGAGGATCCTTTGGTCGCGCAAGTGCAGAGTCACCCCTCTCACAACTTCTTTTCTGGGCATACTCTCACTGGCTGGCGGGCCTGGTCGAGAAGACTTCGGCTTTCTGTCGACTGGGAACTTTGGCCCCGGGGTCAGCACTCCGTGAGCGACTACCTCCGGGCTCTCTTCTTTCCCTATTCCACACTCAGGCTAGACAGTGTTTTACAGGCTGGAGCGTCTTCACTGAGTTTTCGAGTTTCGAGTTCAGGGGGAAGTTATTCCGGTGTCTTTTACAAGGGAGAGCAGAAGTTGAAGTCCTCCTACGAACAACTCAGTGCTCACGACTTTTGTGAGAGTTTCCTGCATCACTACTACTTTCGAGACCCCGAAAAGCAGTACACCGCGACGCGAAAGTTCTTCGCGCGTCTAGGCCTTCACAAGAATAAGAAGCCACTGGAGATGGAATACTCCGATCAGAACTACAAGTTCAAGTTCTTGGCCAAGGTTCAGGGAGCCCTCCGAGAGATCATTGTGATCTACTCACCGACCATTGGACGCCTCGTCGTGCGCAGCATGAGGGCTTGATTTTGGAAATCGGCATAGCAATATGTGCTGGATCTTTAATCGCCAATCTATAAATTAACGTTTCATTAACACAGTTTTACATTTTGTTGCCATTTGAAAGTCATTTGTAACATCCGTTTCACTTCAGCCTTGAAGCTCTTTGATAGAATTAAGGAAATCAAGGCAATCAGCAAGGAGATAGAAATATGGCTTTCGGACTTTCCCAAATGTGTAACCCAATGAACCGACTCAGCATGGGAGTTGGCATCGGCATCAACATCAACATCGGCAATCAGAACCAGCAGTGTCAGCCCCACGCACACGGGCATCAGGTTCCTTGCGAGAGTGGTAAAGGAAAAGGCAAAGGCAAGTGCGGCAAGGGTAAGGGCAAAGGCAAGGCCAGAGGAAGAGGACACGGCAGAGGCTGTGGACCTAAGGGCCCCCGTCAGCAAATGATGGCTATGATGCGCACCATGATGAACTTGATGGCGCAGATGCAAGGCGGCGGAACCTGTGGCGGCGGACAACCAGGCGGCCTCAACATCAACATCAATCAATTCAGAAACCCGGGCTTTTTCTAGACCTGGAGTAGGCGGACATATAGTTCCACGAGGGAGGCCCGACGGGGCCTCTTTTCTTATGGTCTCAGTGAGATTGA